>DATASC010000040.1:0-17160 GCA_036269355.1 Candidatus Cybelea sp.
GATCGTCACGAGGTCGGGTACGCGAAAGCCGAGCTCGCGCAGCGTGAACTTCGAGAGCGCCGGGAGTGTCGAGAGAACGAGCACCACGAGCAGCGCATCGATGACGAACTGGATACCGAGAACGAAGTCGACTTCGAACGGGGTGACGTTCTCCGGCGGCGGATTCTTTAGGCTGAAGAAGAAGACGAGAATGAACAGCCCCGCGATGAAGATCGCGATGAGCCACGTCCAAACGCTCTTGAAACTATTCTTCGGCCAGCGCGTCGGCCAAGCGGGCGAAATCGCCGAGGTCGAGTCGTTCACCGCGAAGCTCCGGAGAGAGATTGGTAGATTCGATCGCTCGCACGATCCGCGCGCGATCGAGATCGAGCGCGAGCGCGAGGGAGTTTGCGAGCGTTTTGCGCCGGTACGCGAACGCACCACGCACGACCTTCCAAAACACCGGAAGATCGCGCGGTTCGACTAGCGGGGACGCGCGGCGTACCAGGCGGACGACGCTCGAATCGACTTTCGGCGATGGAAAAAACGATCCGGGCGCGAGCGTAAACTCGATCCGCGCTTGCATCGCGAACTGTACGGCGACGGAGAGGCTGCCGTACGCCGGCGTGCCCGGCGCCGCGGTTATACGCTCGGCGACGTCGCGCTGCACCATCACGGTGAGCGAGCCGGGACCACCTTCCATCTCGATCAGGCGCAACATTAGCGGCGTCGCTATGTTGTACGGCAGATTTCCGGTCGCGATCCACGGCGCGTGCGCCGCCCACGCGCGATAATCGAACTCGAGCGCGTCGGCTTCGACGATCGTCGCGCCGTGCAAGTCCTCGCGCGAACGCAGCATCGCGACGAGATCTCGGTCGATCTCGAGCGCGGTGACGTCGGCGCCGCATTCGAGCAGCGCCTGCGTGAGCGCGCCGGTGCCCGCACCAATTTCGAGCGTTCGCATGCCCGCGACAGCGTCGTCGACCGCAAGCCGCGCGATCTTGAGCGCGGCGTTCTCGTTCTGTAGGAAGTTTTGGCCGAATCGCTTCTTCGGAGAGAGTCCGGCCTGCGCGAGCATTTTGCGGGGCGTCGTCACCCCGTAGCTATTTCGCTATTTAAGGCGATAGACTTTAACGTCGCGGCGACCGAAGAGCATCGCGTCGCGGAGCGTGTCGAAACCGAGGTCGATACGGTTTCCGACGATCGCGCCGCCGGTGTCACCGGCGATCGCCATGCCGTAGCCGGGTATGTACAGATGCGTTCCCAGCGGAATCACGCGCGGATCGACCGCGACGATGCCGAAGCCCGCGCGGCGTCCGATCGCCGTCCAGCCGCTGCCGCCCGCCGAATCGGCGGTGTAGGCCGTAGCCATCATGTCGATCGCGCTGCGCGCCATGTATGCCATGTGTATCAGTCCGTGAGCTTCGAAGCTTGCCAGCGAGCTCGATCCGAGGCCGTCGGCGACGATGCGCGGCTTCGCCGCAACCAAAACCTTCGAGGAGAGCACTTTTCGGCGAACGGGGCCGCCATCGCGCTGCGTGTAGAGCGTGCGTATCTCAACGAGCCCAGGGCTGCCGTGGGCGATCACCTTCCTATGCCCCAGCGCCAGTCCAATGGAGAGACGGTGAAGCGTTTGCGGAGCGGTCGCGCGCTGCTCGACGCGCTCCCACGTTAGGACTCCGTCCCGATGCCAAGTTACCGCGGTGACCGGCGCGGCCGCGGCCGGGTATACCCCGAAGACGGTAATAAACAATGCGGCGCAAAGCAGACGTCCGATCAACCCGAAGTTCCTTTCTTCTCCCGGCTTGCGTCACGATTCGATCACACACCACGCAAAATCGAACGATGAAGCTAAGTCGTGCGTTTGGGGAAGCGGCACTTAGATGGCCGCGGGGCGATTGGATGCGACGGAATCGCCAAAAAATTCCCATGCCTGCCTGCTCTCCGTCGTGGCGGGCTGGCCTGACCCGGGCAATATAGCACATTCGCCGCCGTACGGGAATATGCCGAAAGTCTCAAAATGGAAGGTGTCTCCTTGTGCGGGCACCGCTACTCTGCGGAGCGAAGGAAGGGCCGTGATGGAGCCGCTGCGCCTGGGCTTTTTTACCGAAATTTATCGCCCCGTCGTCAACGGAGTCGTTGCCTCGGTCGAGTCTCTGGCCGACGGCCTGCGGGCGCGCGGCCACGAGGTATACTGCTTCGCGCCGCGGATCCCGGGCTACGAGGAAGCGGACGGTCCCGTCTTCCGGATGCCCTCGCTACCCCTGCCCACCCGCACGCCATACCGCCTAACGCTGCCGCTCGTGAGCCGGCGCAATCTCAACACCGTGATTAAACGGCTTTCGTTGGTACACGTGCACTCGCCGTTCGTCACCGGTTGGATGGGCGTGCGGTACGCGCGCCGCTACGGCATGCCGTTGGTTTACACGTATCACACGCAGCTCGAAGCGTACGCGCATTACGTGCCCTTCGAAGCGAACGCGACGCGTTTTGCCGCCGCGCAGCTGACGCGAACGTTCGCGAATACGGCCGACGCCGTCGTCGTTCCGACGCCGGCCATGGCGACACGGCTGCGCGAGCTCGGCGTCACCGTGCGCATCGAGGTCGTGCCGAGCGGAATCGACCTCGCGCACTTCGGCTCGGGCCGCCGCGATTCGGCGCTTCGCTCTCGCATCGGCATTGGTGCGAATGATCGGATGATTCTTTACGTCGGGCGCTTGGCGAGGGAGAAAAACGTCGAGCTGCTGCTGGCAGCGTTGGCCCGCGCGGGGGATGAATCGCTTAAGCTCGTGATCGCCGGCGACGGTCCCCACCGCGCCGACCTGGAACGCCGCTCGGCCGAGGCCGGCGTCGATCGCGCGGTGCGCTTTTTGGGGGTGGTCGCGCGCGACGAGTTGCCGGGCCTGTACGCGTCCGCCGATGCCTTCGTCATGCCGAGCACCACCGAGACGCAAGGGCTCGTGATCGCTGAGGCGATGGCCGCGGGCGCCTACGTGATCGCGGCCGAAGCTCCGCAGAACCGCGACGTGCTGGCCTCCGCCGGGCGGATCGTTTCGCCGGTGCCGGAGGCCTTCGCGGCGGCGCTGCGGGAGGTACCCGTCGGAGGTGCGGACTCGGAACCCACACGTCAGGGCGCGCTGCGATTCTCGCTCGAGGGCCAGCTCGACCGCATGGAACTCCTCTACCAGAACCTCCTGGAGACCGCTCGCATCGCTTGACTCGAACATACGTTCGCATTAGACTTAGGGTACGAGCTTATGGAGATGCGAACGATGCGAGCCCCCGGTGCCGCGGTCGAGGCGCAAGTCGGATATGCCGGCCGCGAGGGACGGGGCGTGGCTTATGCGCGCCTAGCCGGCCCAATCGCCCCGAAACTTATGCGAGTGGCCTTTCGCTCAGGCAACCCCGGCGCAGGCGAGCGCGCCACCGCGTATGCTGCGCTTACGGCAATCGGCCAGGCGCTCGCGCAACGCGGTTGTCGCAACGTGCGTTTCGTCGTCGGTGATGCGGAGTTCGCGCAGGAGTTCACGAGCGGGCGCGGTGTCGACGAACGTCTTGCACTACCGTACGTTCGTCTACGCTGTCTGCTGAATTCGCTTAAGAAGTTTGCGGTACGAGTGGGGTCGGTGGAAGATTTGACGCAAAGGGCGAGGGCCGAAGTAGCGCTGAACGTTGCGGCATGACGCTCCGCCGGCTGACGCCGGAATCCTTACCGGTGGAAACGCGCGCTTTGGCACGCGCGTTACTTGGGCGTGTTCTCGTCCGCGATAGCGAAGACGGCGTGACCGCCGGGAGAATCGTCGAGACCGAAGCCTACCTCCCTGGGGATCCTGCCTGTCATGCGTATCGCGGGAGGACGGCGCGTAACGCGACGCTCTTTGGACCGCCGCATCGTGCATACGTCTACCAGATTTATGGCACGTCGTTCTGTTTCAACTTGTCCAGCGAACTCGACGGCGAAGGCGCCGGCGTTCTCGTGCGCGCGCTCGAGCCGATCGAAGGGCTGCCGCTGATGCATCGGCGGCGGGCGACCGGGCGCGCACGGGACCTTTGTCGCGGACCCGGACGCCTCTGCCGCGCGCTCGACATCGATCGTTCGCTCGACGGCGTCGACCCCTTCACTCATCCATTCCTTTGGTTGGCGGATGCCGGCTCGGTTCCGATGCGCGTGCGCCGCAGTCCCCGAATCGGCGTAGCTGCCGCGGCCGATCGAAAGTTGCGCTTCTACTGGGCAGGAAGTCCATTCGTAAGCGGAACCGCCCGCTTGAACCCCGCTTGAACGCTCGCTGCCGCTGTGCTATAGTGTGGGCGTCGCGTTGCGGTCTTTGGTGACAGCCGCGACACCTTTGACATCCCCACGTTCACGTCACCGACCTGATAGCGACGGCAGCCTCGCCTTGCCCTCGGTCGTCCAAGCCTGGCGCGAACGACTCTAGAGAGAGAAACTCTTCTGCAAACGGAACATCGCCCCAACCCCGACCACCGCTCGAACAACGACATGCGCTCCCAGCAAGGGGCCGGCGGACGCCGCAGGCGTACGCGGCGCCGGCATCACTTCCCGCAGCATCAGGCCGTCTATCACGACCAGCTTCCGCAGGTAGAAGTACCGCCGATTCAAACGGCGGCGCAACTCTCCGAAAAGACGAAGACCGAGCTCGTCGAGCTCGCGAGGGAGCTCGAAGTCGAGCTTCCGGCTCCGGCAAAGGTCAAGAAGGACGAGCTGGTTGCAATGCTCGTGCAAGCGCAGATCTCGCGCTCCGGCATCGAGATGGCCAGCGGAATCCTCGACGTACTTCCCGAGGGTTACGGTTTTTTACGCCGCGCCGGTTATTACATCGGCAACGACGATATTTACGTCAGTCAGACGCAGATACGCCGCTTCGAGCTGCGTCGCGGCGACATGGTCGAGGGTCAGGTACGGCGTCCGAAGGAGAGCGAGAAATATTACGGTCTCATTCGCGTCGATAAGGTCAACGATTTGGATCCCGAAGCGATCAAGGGACGGCGCAGCTTTGAAAAGGGAACGCCGATCTATCCGCAAGAGCGCTTCAAACTCGAAGTCCGCTCGACTCAGCTCTCGACCCGCGTCATCGACTTGTTCTCGCCGATCGGCATGGGCCAGCGCGCGCTCATCGTCTCGCCGCCGAAGGCCGGCAAGACGACGCTGCTCAAGAACATCGCCAACTCTATTTCGATCAATCATCCCGACGCTCACATCATCGCGCTGCTCGTCGACGAGCGTCCCGAAGAAGTCACCGACATGCAGCGGACGATCGACGGTGAGGTTGTCGCGTCGACCTTCGACGAGCATCCCGAGAATCACACGACCGTCGCCGAACTCGCGATGGAGCGCGCGAAGCGCCTCGTCGAACTCGGAAAAGACGTCGTCATCCTGCTCGACTCCATAACGCGTCTCGCTCGTGCCTACAACCAGGTCGTTGCGAGCTCCGGACGTACGCTTTCGGGCGGTCTCGATACCGCATCGCTGCACAAGCCCAAGCGTTTCTTCGGTGCCGCGCGCAAGATCGAAGAGGGCGGGTCGCTCACGATCATCGCCACCGCGCTGATCGAAACGGGCTCCAAGATGGACGACGTCATCTTCGAAGAGTTCAAAGGCACCGGCAACATGGAGATCGACCTCACTCGTAAGCTCGCCGAGTCGCGAGTCTTCCCTGCAATCGACATCAAACGCTCCGGCACCCGGCACGAAGAGTTGCTCCTCTCGCCCGACGAGATGCGAAAGATTTGGATGCTGCGGCGCGCAACCGCGGTGCTCAACACCGGCGACATCACCGAGATCATCCTCGACAAAATGGCGCAGACGCGCACGAACGAAGAGTTCCTGCAGACGGTTACCAAAGAGGCGCTCTCGATGAATCGAGGCTACGAAGACGGCGGGAACGGCAAGTATTAGCTGCTCTTTGAGCGACGTGACGCCTTGGAACCACTCGGAGCTCGGCCATCCAGGCCGAGCTCCTGTTGCACGGCCTCCTCGTTCTCGCCATCCCTGGCTTCACTCGTCGGTCCGAGCTTCCGCGGCGTCACGTCGCTCAAATCGCTCTCGTACGTTCCGCTTGCTTTAAAATAATGCGGTCGCGAAAAACTGCTCGCGGCTCCGACGTGCGCCTTAATAGATACCTCGCGCAGGCGGGAATTGCGGCGCGTCGGCGTGCCGACGAGCTGATCGCGGCGGGGCGCGTCGCCATTAACGGCCAGATCGTCACGGCTCTCGGTACCCTCGTTCGCGAGGGCGATCGCGTTGAGGTCGACGGCGAAGCCGTCTTCCTTCCGGAACGCCACACCTATCTGTTGCTGAATAAGCCGCTTGGCGTCGTTACCACGATGCGCGATCCGCAAGGGCGCGCAACCGTGGCCGATCTGCTTCCCGGCGGTACGCGAGTCGTGCCGGTGGGGCGCCTCGATTATGCAACCGGCGGTGCGCTGCTCTTGACCGACGATGGCGAGCTGGCTAACGCGCTGCTTCATCCGAGCTACGGCGTCGAGAAGACGTATCGCGTGGCGATTGCGGGACGGCTCTCCGAGCGAGACGTTCGGCACCTGCAACGGGGCATCGCGCTCGACGACGTTCGCACGGCGCCTGCGAAGGTCCGCGTGGCGGCGGTACGGCGTGACGGGTCGGTCCTCGACATGACCATTCACGAAGGTCGAAACCGGCAGGTACGGCGGATGTTCGCGGCGCTCGGGCATTCCGTGCTCGCGCTTACGCGTACGCGTTTTGGGCCATTGCGCTTGGGGAATCTACCGCCGGGATGCGTACGGCCGGTCACGGCAAAAGAACTCGCGGCGCTTCAACGCCATCGCAGGCCGCCGGAAGAAGCGCCTCGTACCATGCGGAACACCAAGACTCGCCAATGAACTCGAGGTACGCCATGAACGCTCAGCTTCGGATCGTCGCGCCGGCCATTGCGGCGCTCGTCGCCCTCACGCAGCTCCCGGCGGCGGCGCAGTACGCCAACGAGTTCGTTCCCGCCAAACTCGTCAAGCAGGGTACGACGAGTACAGCCATCGCGGGCAGCGGCACCGTAGTGGTACAGGTGCAAGTCAACGCCGACGGCACGCACAAGGCCATTAAGGTCATTCACTCCAGCAACTCGGCCGACAACGCAGCCGCGATGGAGATCGCGCAAAACTCGAGCTATCGCCCGGCCCATCGCGGGAAGACGCCGATCACGTCGTTTTACGATTTCACGTTGAAGTTCAACGGCAAGTCGGTTTCGAGCAATAGCAGCTCGGGCGGAGGCTCCGGTCTTCCCGGAGGCGGATCGCTCAGCCCAGCGGCGGCCCAAGTCGCGGCGCTTATCCGGCAGGGGCAGTACGAGGCGGCGAAATCGAAGGCCCAGTCGGCCCTGATGAGCTCGCCGAGCGACGAATCGCTGCGCCAGATGCTCGGAATCGCTGCATTCGATTCCGGCGATTACGAGACCGCGGCGGCCGCGTTCGACAAGGTCGGAACCATCGGCCAGCAGTTCCGCCCAATTGCCGCGCGAAGCTTCGCGACCGCCGCCGTGAAGATCGCGACCACCGATCCGAGCCGGTCGCTGGGTTACGCGCAGAAGGCCATGAGCCTCGACCACGGCCCGAACTCGCAGTTCGCGCTCGGCGTCGCCCAGCTTGCGAACGGCGACGTCGCTTCAGCCCTAACTTCCTTGAAGGCGGCACAGAGCGCGGCGGCGGCAGATCCTAAGGTTCCGGTCTCTTCGAAGGTCAACATCGACGCCGAACTGGTCGAGGCATACCTCGCTAACCACGATACCGCGCAAGCCCAGGCGATGGTCGCGCAAATCAAGCAACTCGACCCGAGCAGCACGGCGGGTTCGGCCGCGATGGCGATGTCGCTGATCAACGCCGGTACCAAAGCCGCCGACGCGAAGGACACCGCAACGGCTCTTACCGATTACGATCAGGCCGCCGCAGCCGGCGATGCCAAGCTTGCGGTCACAGCGAACACGCTCGCAGCGTTTGCTATAGCGCGCACGGAAAAGCCTGATTACAAGCGGATGCAAGCTTATGCAGAAAAGGCCCTGGCAGGGAATCCCAACGACGCTTCGGCGAATTTTGCCGAGGGTATCGCTCTCGCCGCGCAGTGGGGAACGAGTCACGATGCGGGTATGAAACAAAAGGCGACCGACGCACTTAACAAGGCCGACCAGCAAGCCAAGGCCGACGGTAACGAAGCGTTGGCATTGCAGATCGAAACGTTCATAAAGAAGAATTTCAGCACCGGCTCGGGTGGGTCGGGAGGCGGAAGCTAACGTTACCAGGACTTTAGCGCGGCATAGGCCAATGGCTCGCCCTCACGGGGCGGTCAGGCGCCGCGAACTTACGTCAAGTGGAGGGTGGTAGAGCACCGTGTTTTCCGGATTTATGGGTCTCATGCAGCAGGGCGGCTGGGATATGTGGCTGCTCTTGCTCATTTCGATTGTCGGTCTCGCAGTCGTCATCGAGCGGCTCGTCTTCTTCCAGATGCAGCACGCCGATACCAAAGGGCTGCTGCGTCAGATCGGAACCAAGGTTTCGGCCGACGACCTCGACGGGGCGATCGAAATTTGTAAGAAGAACCGCGGGATGCTTCCGCGGATCCTCGAGTTCGGTCTGCGGCGCGGCGAGAAGAACCGTGCCGACATCACCGACGCGCTGTCGATCGCGCTCATGGAGCATCTCAACTCGCTCGAACGGAACTTGGCGATCATCGGTACCATCGCCGTCATCGCGCCGTTCGTCGGTCTCTTCGGAACGGTGCTGGGCATCATCCGCGCCTTCCAAGACATCGCGCTGAAGGGCAACTCTACGCCGGCCGTCGTCGCGGCGGGCGTCTCCGAGGCGCTCATCACAACCGCGACCGGTCTGATCATCGCCGTCATCGCGGTGGTTTTCTTCAACTTCTTCAAGTCGCGCATCAAGAACTACAACCAGGAGATGATCGTCGCCGCCAATCAGCTCGCCGAGATGCTGCACTTCCACAATACCGGCGCGCCGATCCCGACGGAGCTCTATCAACCTACGAAGGCCGGCAAGTAAAGCTCCTAAGGCGCAATAAATGAGCCTCCTATCATCGCAGCAAGATCAAGAGGTGATGGCCGAGATCAACATCACGCCGTTCACGGACGTGCTGTTGGTGCTCCTCATCATCTTTATGATTCTCGCGGCCCTGGTGGCGCCGCCCGGCTTCGAGAAAGAGCTGCCGAACAAGAATCCCAACACGTCGACCAATACCAAGAATAAAAACGACATCGAGGTCGACGTCAACAACAAGGGCGTTATCTTCGTCGACGGCGTGAAGACCGACGATACGGGTATCTATCGCGTCATGTACGATGCGTCGAAGAAGAAGCCGCGCCACCACGTGGCGATCGTTGCCGATGCGAAGGCTCCTTACGGCGTCATCATCCGAATTCTCGACGCTGCGAAGAACGCCGGCCTCGAAGACGTCGGCTTCGTAACGTCATAGTCTGGAGGTTAATGCGACGTGGCCGTTTCCACTGGACAAGGTGAAGATGAGGTAATGTCGACGATCAACATCACGCAGTTCACGGACGTGCTGTTGGTGCTCCTCATCATCTTCATCATTTTGGCGTCGGTTACGAAAGAGCCGAAACTTCCCGACGCATACAACAAAGAAAAGGTACAGCCGTCGCAGATCGTCGTCATCGTCGACGAGCACGATCACGTTCAGATCGGCTCCAACGAGGTGACGATTCCCGATGCGAAGGCGGCCTTCCAGCAGCTTCAGGACGCTACCGATCATCGCTTCAAGAGCGTCATCATCAAGGCCGATCCCAAGGCGAGTTACGGGGTCATCCTTCAGGTCATGGATGCGGCAAAGTCGGTCGACCTCACCGACTTCGGCCTCGCGAACCACGTCCAAGGCGCACCGCCCGGAGCGACTCCGTAACCGATGGCACGACGCGGCTACCTCACGACGGGCGAACGAGTCCGCAGCTACATCGGCTGGGCCTTCGTTATCTCGATCATCGCGCACTTAGCAATCGGCTCGTTCCTGCCAAACTTCGCTAAGCATACCGAGCAGCAGGGGCCCGAGCAGGTTACCGTTCAGCATCGCAAGATCATCGTGCACACGCCGCCGCCGCCAACCCCTACGCCGCCTCCGACCCCGACGCCACCTCCTAACCAGACGCCGCCGCCGCAGAAGCAGCAACAGGTTCAACCGAAGCTCAAGATCAACGTCGTAAAGACGACGAGCAAATCGGCCGCCGGCTCGACTGAAACCCAGTACGTGGCGCCGAAGACAGGCAACGAAAACGGCCAGCCGGCAGGCACGACCAACGGAACGCCGGGTCCGGCCGCTACCGTCGGCACGCCGAAGCCGGCGTGTGCCAATCCGAACGTCGAGGCGACGGTCACGAACCCGGTGCAGCCCGACTATCCGGACTCCGCGAAGGATCTTGGACTTGGTGCGGTGACCGTCGAAGTCGAGGTAACGGTGGGACCGAGCGGCAACCTCGTATCGGCAAGTGTTTACAAGAGCGCGAATAACATGGCGATCGACCAGGCGGCGCTGCGCGCGGCTCGGCAGTCGACCTACTCACCAAAGCTCGTCGATTGCAGCCCGACCACCGGAAACTATCTCTTCCGCGCCGACTTCCAGCCCGACTAACTCGCGCGTCCTCGATGAGCGATGAAACGCGTACCGCGTTTACTGCTCGTCGCGTTCGCGCTGTCGCTGCTGGTGCACCTGATCGTCGCATTCGTGCTGCATCCCCCAGTGGCGACTCCGGAGAGCCAGGCTGAAGTCGTATCGATCGAGCGTCGTCCCGCGACGATCGCGCTGACGAAGCCTCCGACGCCGCCGCCTCCGCGCCCGAAGCAGACGCCCGCTCCGCACACCGCGAGTTCCGCGCCGCCCGCGCGAAAGGGTCCTGGTAACGCGGCAGCCTCCGGCGCCGGCGCCGCGACCCCCGCTCCGGTTGTCGCGACGGCGACGCCGCAGGCAGTCGCGACCGCGGCGCCGTGCGCACGCACCGACATCGCCGCAACCGTCGTCGCCACGCCCGGGCCGCCGGAGATTTCCACGGACACCCGCGCTTCGGGAACGAACGGCACCGCGCGCGTAACCGTGCAACTCGACTCGGCCGGTCAGGTGACCGGGGCGAGCGTAACGGCGAGCACTGGTAATTCGTCGCTCGATCTCGTCGCCGTAGGCATGGCGCGCGACGCGCGCTATTCGCCCGCGCTGCGCGACTGCAAACCGGTCGCGAGCGCTTATACGTTCAGCGTGAAATTCGTGGCCTGGTAATGTCGGTCGCACAAGCGCTCGCGCTCGCGCTTTTGCAGGGCGTTAGCGAGCTCTTTCCGGTCTCGAGCCTCGGGCATACGATCTTGGTGCCGGCGCTGCTGCACTGGCACTTCGATCGTTCGAGTCCGTCGTTTCTCGCCTTCGTGGTGGTTCTGCACTTGGGTACCGCGCTAGCGCTCGTCGTCTATTATCGAACCGAATGGTACGCGATCGTACGCGCGCTTATCGCCAGCATCGTACGTGGGCGGTTGAGCGACGACCGCGACGAGCGAATCGGCTGGAGGCTCGTCGTGGGGACGATTCCGGTCGGAATTCTCGGCGTCGTTTTCGAGGCGCCGGTAAGGCGACTCTTCGGATCGCCGGCTCCGGCGGCGCTCTTCCTGCTCGTCAACGGTCTGGTCATGTTCGCCGGCGAGGCGTTGCGCCGGCGTCAACAACGAGTAAGCCCTGGATCGTACAAGCCGATCGAAGCATTGAGTTATCCGGCAAGCGTGCTCATCGGCGTCGCGCAAGGCCTCGCGCTGCTGCCGGGCATCTCGCGGTCGGGAATCTCGATGGTGGCCGGTCTGCTTTGCGATCTCGACCACGAGAGCGCGGCCCGCTTTTCGTTCCTGCTCGCGACCCCGGTGATTCTCGCGGCGGGGCTGCTCGAAATACCCAGGCTCTTGGTGCCCGGCGCGAACGTCGTGCTCGTCGAAGCGCTCTGCGGCGGAATCCTCGCGGGCGCCGCCGCATATCTTTCGGTAGCCTTCTTGATGCGCTACTTCCGTTCGAACGATTTGCGGCCGTTCGGCTGGTACTGCGTCATCGTTGGCGCAATCTCGTACGTTCTTGCAAGGAGGGGAATAATTTCATGAGAGCCATTGCCCTGCTTTTGGCCGCCGTATTCTTCGTTCTGGGAATTCTCTACGGTTTGGGCAAGATCAACTACTTTACCGAATCGGGGGCCGCGCATCCCCACCACGTAACGCATTTGGTGGTGTGCTGGGTTCTCGCGCTGCTCTGCCTGATATGGGCGCGCTTCCAAGGCTCGCCCTCGCGTTCGGTGCGGTGAAGCCCTCGCACATCGCGCGCGACGGCAGCGTCGCGATGGTTGACGTCTCGAACAAGGCCGTGACGAAACGATTCGCTCGCGCCGAGGCATTCGTGCGCCTCAATCCGCCGGCCGCGACCGCGCTTAAACACGCAACGCTGCCGAAGGGCGACGCTTTCGTTACCGCGCAGCTCGCCGGAGTCATGGCGGCAAAACAAACCGCGACGTTGATTCCGCTCGCGCATCCGTTGCCGCTCTCCAGCGTCGACGTTTGCTTCGAGTGGCGCGCCGACGGATTGTTGCGGGTCGAGGCGCAAGCGCGAACGACGGCGCGAACCGGCGTCGAAATGGAGGCGATGGTCGCGGCCTCCGTTGCCGCGCTGACGATTTACGACATGTCGAAGTCGCTCGATAAGGGGATCACCATCGAATCGGTTCGCTTGCTGAGCAAAAGCGGAGGCAAGTCGGCCTTTCGCCGCACCCCTTCGGGGCGCGCTCAGGATGACGGAAGCGGCAAGTGATTTTTAGAGTTGGGCTGATCGTGCTCTCGGATCGCGCCGCCTCCGGGGAGCGTGCCGACGAGTGCATCCCGTTGATGAAGGAACGGCTCGAGCCCGTGTATGCGATCGTGCGCGAACGCGTGATCGGCGACGATCCCGCGGCGTTGCAGGCCGAGATCATCGACCTGGCCGATTCGAACGCAGCCGATCTGATTCTCACCAGCGGCGGCACGGGTCTCTCGCCGCGCGACCGCACGCCGCAAGCAACTGCGGCCATTCTCGACTACGAGGTTCCTGGTATCGCCGAGGCGATCCGCGCGGCATCGTTGGCGAAGACGAAGACGGCGATGCTCTCGCGCGCGCTCGCGGGCGTTCGCGATCGCACGCTCGTCGTCAATCTTCCCGGAAGCCCGCGCGCGGTCGCGGAGACGCTCGACGTCTTGTTGCCGGTGCTCCCGCACGCGCTCGAACTGCTCGCCGACCGCGTCGTCGACGGATGAGACGCGTTACGACCTACGAGGAAGCCGAGCGTTATCTGCTCGCAACGATTGGCGAGATCGTGTCGCCGCGCACCTCGTACAAGCTCGACCGCATGCGCGCGTTTCTCAACGAGCTCGGCGATCCGCACCTCGCCTATCCGACGATCCACGTCGGCGGCACGAGCGGGAAAGGTTCTACCTCGACGATGATCGCGGGCGCCTTGCAGGCCGCGGGGCGGCGAACCGGTCTCCACACGAAGCCGCACCTGCATTCGATGACCGAACGCGCGCGAGTCGATGGGCAAGCCGTCTCGCGCGAGCGCTTCACCGAGTTGCTCGACGCGATGATGCCGGCGATCGAGCGTACGGTTTCGAATCACGGACGTCCAACTTACTACGAGACGCTGCTCGCGCTTGCGTTTTTCTACTTCGCTCAGGAACGCGTCGACGTTGCCGTCATCGAGGTCGGCCTCGGCGGCAGACTCGATGGCACCAACGTGATTCAGCCGCGCGTTGCCGCAATCACGTCGGTCGGCTTCGATCACACCGACGTGTTGGGCGATACCCTTGAAGCGATCGCCGGTGAGAAGGCCGGCATCGCAAAGCGCGGCGTGCCGCTCGTGGTCGCCGCGTTGCCGGATACGGTCAGGGCCGTGATCGAACGAGTTGCGGCCGAGGCTGGCGCGCCGGTGGTCAACGTCGCACAATCGGTGAGCGTCGAAAGCGAAATGTCCGGCGACGTCGCCGGACAATCCTTGACGGTGCGCTCCGCGTTCGGCTCGTATCGCATACGGCTGCCGGTGCTGGGCATTTTCCAGCGTGCGAACGCGGCGACGGCCATCGCGGTGATCGAGCAGCTCGGCGACGACCTGCGGCCGAGCCGCGAGGCGCTCGTGCGCGCGTTCGCCGAGCTCGTCATTCCCGGACGAATGGAAGTCGTCGCTCGCGACCCGGTGGTCGTCTTCGACATCGCGCACAACGCCGAGAAAGCGGAATCGCTAGTAGCGTCGCTGCGCGAGCGCTTTGGCGCGCGGCGCTTTCATTACGTCGTCGCGATCGGCGAATCGAAGGACGCGCGGCGGATTATCGAGATCCTCGCGCGGGCTCCGTCGACCTTTACCTTTACGAAGTTCGCGATCGCGGGGCGGCGCTCGATCCCGCCGCAGCGGCTGGCGGCGATCGCCGAGATGCACGGCACGTGGGGGCGGACGATCGAAGACCCCGCCGAGGCGCTGACCATTGCGCGCCGCCGCGCCGAAATCGACGACGTCGTCGTCGTCACTGGGTCGACGTTCATCGTGACGGTATTGCGCGAATGGTACGCACCGAGCGCGGTCTGAAACCCCTCCGCCTGCGCGGTGGGGAACTGCAATGGGGCACGCGGACTCATCTGATGGCGATCGTGAACGTTACGCCGGACTCGTTCTCCGGCGACGGCATCCTGGAGGCGGCGGCGGCCGCCGAACGCGCGGTTTCGCAATGGAACGCGGGCGCCGACATCGTCGACGTCGGCGGAGAGTCGACGCGTCCGGGCCACGAAGCCGTGGATGCTCGTGCCGAAGCCGAGCGCGTTCTGCCGGTCATTCGTGCGGCGCGCTCGCGCTTGCCGCAGGCAGCGATCTCGATCGACAGTTATAAGCGCGACGTCGTGCGCGCCGCGCACGCTGCCGGCGCCGATGTGATCAATTGCGTTTGGGGAGCTCCCGACGAGCTCTTGGAAATCGCGGCCGAGTTGGACATGGCAATGGTAGCAATGCACAATCAAATAGGTACGTCGTACGACGGCAGCGTCGTCGATGCGGTCGTCCGCTATCTCGACGATTGCGCCGCGCGGGCCGTCGCGCGCGGAATCGCGCGCGAGCGCGTGGTGCTCGATCCGGGGATCGGCTTCGGAAAGACCGCCGACCAGAACCTCGCGATTTTGAACGAGCTCGATCGAATCGTGGCACTCGGCTTTCCAACAATGATCGGCACGTCGCGCAAATCGACGATCGGCAAGCTTACGGGACGTATGCCTGCCGATCGCATCTACGGAACCGCCGCAACGACGGCGCTCGCCGTGCGGGCGGGCGTCGATATGGTTCGCGTGCACGACGTCGCACCGGCGCGAGACGCGATCGCCGTCGCCGATGCGATCGTGCGCGGATGGAGGCCACCCGATTGGACACCATAACGCTGCGCGGCATTCGCGCCTACGGGCGCATCGGAACGGCCCCGCACGAACGCGAACGGCGACAGCTCGTCGAGATCGACGTCGGCGCCGAAATCGACCTTACGGAAGCCGGAAGAAGCGATGATCTTTCGGCGACGCTCGACTATGCGGCGCTTCGCGACCGTTTCGTGCGTATCGTTGCCACGACGTCGTACGCCCTGCTCGAGCGCCTCGGGGCCGATCTTCTCGATGCCGTCTTTGCCGACGCGCGCGTAGTGCGCGCGCGCGTTACGCTCTCGAAGCCGGGTATTCTCGACGGTGGCACGCCGAGCGTGACCCTCGAACGCGACAACCCGCGATACGAGGCGCGGTGACCCATCGGGCATATGTCGGCGTCGGCAGCAATTTAGGCGACAGGTTCGAAAACGCCGAGCGCGCGCTCGCGTCGCTCGGCACGCTTGGAAAGGTCGCGCGCCGATCGTCGTTCTATCGCACGGTGCCCTGGGGAAATCGCGAGCAGCCCTCGTTCCTCAACGCCGTAGCACTGGTCGAAACGGAACTCGATCCGCACGCACTGCTACAGCGTTTGCACGCGATCGAGGAGGAGCTGGGGCGCGTTCGCGGCGCGCGCTGGAGCGCCCGCACTATCGATCTCGACTTGCTGCTCTTCGACGACTTGCAGATCGACGAGAACGGCCTGCGCGTGCCCCATCCCCACCTTTACGAGCGCGCCTTCGTGCTGGTGCCGCTCGCCGAAATCGACGATCGCTTCGAAGCGGCGCGCGACGCGCTGCACGCTTCGGAGCTCGCGGGGGTCGCGTACGCCGAGCGCGAAAGCGCTACCGTGATGTCCGAAGATGGACGGCCGGCGAGCGAGCGCGTACGCGCGCTCGCGCGTTTCCTCGCCGAAAGCGACGCGGTTCGCGTACGCGTGCAGGACTACCGAGGTGAGATCGAACTCGTCGCTGCGGCAAAAGCAGCGCGTCCGGTCGCCGAAGCCGGCGAGTCGAAACTAGCCGACGTCGCGGCGCAGCGCGTCGATACGATCAAGGCCGATCTCGTCGGCATCTTTCACATTAGCCGGCCGGCTGCGCTCGAAGGCGACGTCCTCGATGGAGATCGCGAGCTCGGCTTCATCGAGGCTCTCGGCATTCGCACGCCGATTCACAGCCTCGGGCCGGGACGTCTCGTCTCGATCGCGACAGCCGATGGAACGCCCGTCGAATACGGTCAGCCGCTCTTTCTAGTCGCACGAGGAAAATAACATCTTCAAGAAGGTCTTGATCGCCAACCGGGGCGAGATCGCGCTGCGGATCAATCGCGCCTGCCAAGAGCTCGGCGTGCGGACGGTCGCGATTTTCTCCGAAGCCGATCGCGATTCGCTTCACGTGCGGCAGGCCGACGAAGCCTTCTGTGTGGGGCCCGGACCGGCGGGGCGTTCGTATCTCAACATTCCCAATATCATTTCGACGGCGCTGATCACGAGCTGCGACGCCGTTCACCCCGGCTACGGATTCTTGGCCGAGAACGCGCGCTTCGCGGAGATTTGCAGCGATCATGGGCTGACGTTCATCGGTCCGAAGCCAAGCGTCATCGCGTTGATGGGCGATAAGGCGACGGCAAAGCGCGTCGTTCGAGAGGCCGGCGTCGCGACGACGCCGGGGACCGACGTGCTGGCGACGGTCGAAGACGCGCAGAAAGCAGCGAACGCGATCGGGTATCCGCTCTTGCTCAAGGCGACG
>DATASC010000041.1:0-3241 GCA_036269355.1 Candidatus Cybelea sp.
CTGCGCGTTCAAGACAACCGGATGCGTTTGGCCGTGCATCGTTAGATCGCCCGCAATGGTAAAGCTCTTCGGATCGGTTCCCGCGATCTTCGTGCTGACGAACTTGATCGAGGGCGTCGCGGCGACGTTGAAGTAGTGCTCCGAGCGGAGGTCGGAGTCGCGATTGCCGTTGTGCGTATCGACCTTCGAAGCGTCGAGTACCGCCGATACGGCGACGGGGATTTGCGATCCGGAGTTTAGTTCGACGGATGCCTGCGAAATCGGAATCGTCCCGATGACCGGAACGATGCCGAAGTGGCGCGCCGTAAATTGTGCGGTCGAGTGGACGGGATCGACGGACCAACTTTCGGCCGCGAGAACCGGGAGGGCCGCGAGCGCGGCGAGCAGCGAGAGGGCGATCGTTCGCGAGAGCTTCATAAGCGACTCATTGGCAGGTCAAGGCAGGCGATACTTCTTTTCGATGCCGCCGTTTTGCGGCGGCCAGACGCCCGGAATCGGCGTTCCACCCATCGCCGCGCGAATGTGCTCGATCTCCGCCACGGTAAGCCCCTCGCCCGCGGTCGCGCTCATCACCTGGTCGTCGTTTCGCCAGGAGAAGGTAGCGTAGCGCTCCAGCACTTCGTGGCCGTTGCGGACGCCCTCGTCGAGAAACACATACTTCGACGGCGCCCCTTCGCGCGGATCGAAGTGGTCGGCGCGCAGTGTGAACGACCCGCCGCCGCGACGGCGATAGACGAACCAAACAACCGGGCTGCCGACACTCCACGAGTGCGTTGGACGCGAATAGATTCCGGTCGGTGTCGTCGCGATCGCGTTGGAGACGACGTCCTTGGGCAGTCCGGCAGGTGGAACGATCGTGAATCCGACGCGAGCCTGCGCTTGCGCGAGCGTACCATAGCGGGAACGCATTGCCGAATCCACCGAGGCGGGTGCCGGCGGAGGCGGCTTCCAGCGCAAGATCGCTTCAATCTGTGCTTCGATGTTCTGCGTTAACCCCGTGGACACGACCGGCAAAGCGATGAAGAGGACGATGGCGGCAGCCGCGACGGCGAAATAAAACGCTCCGCGACGAGGCTCGCGGCGAGGCGTTCGCGCCATTCGATCGTGAATCGCAACGAGCGCGACGGGCGGCACGTCGATGCGGTCCAGCATCGCGCGAAGACCGGCAGAGATTTGGGCGTCACGGAGCATCGGTTAATACCTCGTTGGCGGACGGAGGAGAGATGGAGACCGTCAGGGCCCTGCGCAGCGCCGCGCGAGCGCGCATGAGATGAAAGCGGACGGTCGCGGGCGATACGCCTAGCACGCCCGCGATTTCGCCGCTGCTCAAGCCCGCGTAGTAGTGCAAGAGAATCACGGCGCGCCGCCGAGGGTCGAGCGATGCCAGAGCGGCGTGAAGATCGAGTGCATCGGCGCCGGCGGCCGGCGCGACGCACGCGCCGGCGTCGGCGAGGCTCAGCGTCCGCGGCCGGCGGCGCGCTACGTCGAGCGCGTGCCTTGCAACGATCCGGCAGCTCCAAACGGAGAATGCCGAGTTCGCTCGGAGTGAATCGAGCCGCCGTGCAATGGTCGCGCAGGCTTCCTGCGCCGCGTCTTCGGCCAGACCGCGGTCGTGGAGGATCGCGAACGAGAGCCGAAAGGCATCGGGCCAGATTTGCTCGATGAGTGCGTCGAGTGCGGCGCCGCCGATGCGGGCCCGCTCGACGGCCTCAGGTTCGGGTCCCATACGATCATAGACGCACCGAACGGGCGAATCGTTGGCGAAAGAGCACGTTTGTCCCAAGCAGGTTTACCAAGTGTATAAAGGCGCGCTTGGCGGCTCGGGTAATGTCGCAGCAACACCTCCGCCGTAAAAAAGGAGATTCGAGCGACGATGCATTCGACAGACTTGCCGGCGGGAGCCGAACTGCGCGATTTTCTGACATTGCCCTACTCCGAGCTCGAGGAGCTCAACCTTCGCGCGAAGGCGCAACGCCAAGAGCGCGTGCCTCTGCGCGCGCTGCAGGAGGAGCGCTTGCGCTACCTCGCCGAGGAGCCTCGCATCAAAGCGGTGACGGTGCTTTTCAGCGACCTCGAAGGGCGCCTGCATATGCTCGACTACGATAAAAAATTCTTGCTGCGCTCCTTCGACAATCTCACGTTCGACGGTTCGTCGATTCGCGGTTTCACGGCGCAGCGCGAGAGCGATCTGCGACTCTCGCTCGACTGGAGCGCCTTCTATTGGGGTCCGGCGGATATCTTCGGCCCGGGGAAAGTCCTCGTCTTCGCCGACGTCTTCGATCGCGAAGGAAAGCCCTTCGCCGGCGACATTCGCGGCTCGCTCAAGAAACTTGCCAACGATTGCTACGCGAAGGAAGGCTACACGCTCAACGCGGCCAACGAAATCGAAGGCTTCCTGTTTCAGGGTCTCGACGCGGAACGCCGTTACCACGAGACGGGCAAGTTCGAATACGTCAATACCGGCGGTTACTATCACTCGCTCCCCGGCGATCCGTTGCGCAACTTCATCGACACCGTCGCCGAGGTTCAGCGCGCGATGGGCTTTCAAAATGAGAAAGACCATCCGGAGGTCGCACCCTCCCAGTTCGAGATCAACTACAACTACGGCGAAGTCGTCGCGGCCGCCGATCAAATTCAGCTGTACAAGCTGATCTGCCGTCAGGTCGCGACCAGGTTGGGCATGACGGCGAGCTTCTTACCGAAGCCCGTCATCGGCGTCAACGGCAGCGGCATGCATACCAACGTCTCCGTGAGCAAGAACGGAAAGAATATGTTCTGGGACCCGAAGGGTCACGATCAGCTCAGCAGCTTCGGCTGGAAGTTCGTCGATCGAATTCTTACCCACGGCAACGACATCTGCCTGATGCTTAACTCGAGCGTCAACGCGTACCGCCGGCTCGACCCGCACTTCGAAGCGCCCAATCAGCTCAAGGCTTCGGCAATCGATCGCGGATCGATGGTTCGCATCCCGATCGGCAACGAGCGCAGCATGCGTACCGAAGTGCGCTCCGTTGCGCCCGACGCCAATCCGTACGTGGTGATGCTCGCGGTCTTCAAGACCGGCCTCGAAGGCAGCACCAGTAACCTCAAAAACTTGCGTCAAGCCGATCGCTACCTGCCCGACAACATCTACGACGCGCTCGCTGCGTTTCGCGAATCGGAATGGACGGGCAAGCTCCTCGGCGACGACGTGAAAGGGCGCTACGCGGACCTCAAACAAGCCAGTGCCGATCGCTGCCCG
>DATASC010000042.1:0-12140 GCA_036269355.1 Candidatus Cybelea sp.
CTCCATGACGATAAAATAGGTGTCGTCTTGACGGCCGACGTCGTACGTGTTGACGATGTTCGGGTGCGAAAGCTTGGCGGCCGACTCTGCCTCCTGATAGAATCGGCGCACGAACTCGTCGTCGGCGGCGTATTGCTCACGGAGCACCTTGATCGCGACGCGCCGGCGCAGTAGGATGTCGGTGCCGCAGAACACCGTCGCCATTCCGCCCTCACCGAGCTTTCGGTCGAGCCGATAGCGGTTGTTGAAAATTCGCTCTTCGATCAACTATTCGTTCCCAGCGCCGAGCGCCGTCGCCAGCACTTCGCGCGCGATTGGGGCCGCGTACGTCGCTCCGTAGCCGACGTTCTCGACCACAATCGAGACGGCAACGCGCGGCGCTTGCGAGGGAGCGAAGGCGACGAACCACGCATGCGAGCGGCCCATGGGATTGGTGGCGGTTCCCGTCTTACCTGCGACGGCGACGTGGGAAAGCCGCGCGGGGGTGCCCGTTCCGCGCTGAACGACCGCGACCATCATCTGCGTGACCTTCGCGGCAGTCTGTTGCGATACCGGGCTTGCGAGCGCTGCGGGGCCGTAGGAGCTCATAGACACGCCCCCGTTCGTCACCTCGCGGACGATATACGGTCGCGGCTCATCTCCGCCGTTTGCGATCGTCGCTCCCAGCAACGCCATTTGCAGCGGCGTCATCAACAGCGCGCCCTGGCCGAATCCCATCTGGGCCAGCTCGCCGGGAACGATCGTCGACTTCTCCGGCACTCTGTCGCGCTCGGCCGGAAGCTGAAAATCGAGCGGCGCTCCAATGCCCCACCGGGCCAGGTAGTCGTAAAACGTGTCGACGCCCATCTTCAACGCGATCTGCGCAAAGTCGACGTTGCTCGAAAGAGCGAAGGCGGTCGTCAAGTCGGCGTACCCGGTGGCCTCGCTCTCGTTGTCGTGCAGCGTGAAGTCGCCGATCGTGAGGTATCCCGGATCCTCGAAATGCGAATCCAGCGTCACCGTTCCGCTTTCGAGGGCCGCGGCCGCAGTGAAAATCTTAAACGTGGATCCCGGAGGGTAGAGCCCGTCGAGCGCGCGGTTGAGCAGGGGCGCACCGGGATCGGCCCGCAGCGTCGGAAATTGCGCGTCGAAATCGTTCGGGTCGTAGCTCGGAACGCTTGCGAGCGCGAGGACCGCGCCGCTGCGCGGATCGAGCACGACGCCCGCCGCGCGCGGATACTTTGAGAGCAGCTCGAAGAGCTTCGACTGGATAGCCGGTTCGATCGTCGTAACGACGTCGGCACCGCGCGCGGTGACTCGTTCGCCGCGCAGCTCCGCCGCGACGTCGGCGAGTTGCGCGACCGGGTCACCGCTGAAGTCGGGTGAGCTCAATGCGCGGTCGAAGCTCCCCTCGATCCCGCTCGTTCCGTAGCGGATCGAATAGTAGCCCACCGGTGCAGCGAGCTCGGGACCGAGCGGATACGAGCGTTTCCCGTCGACCGTTTGCGCCAGGACCGTTCCATCGCTCGCTAAAATTCGCCCACGCCCTGCATCCGCCAGCGCGTGTCGCGGATTTGCCGCTCTCGCCGCGATCTGCGGCGCCACAATTACCTGAACGTAAAATTGCCGCACCGCCAGCACGGCGAAAAGCAGCGCGAAGAAGACCGAGAGGTTGCGGATCGCGCGATTCGTCATCGTTCGCTCAGCACGGTGAGTCCGTCGATCGTCTTTACGACGAGGTGCGGCCGGCCGGAGTCGTTTTCCAGCAGCGAGTTGACGACCGCGTAAGCGGCTTCCTGGGCCCGCTCTCCAACCGTCAGCAGCGCGTCGACGCCGAGCTCGTCGAGCAGCTCCGGCACGACGTACGCGCAAGCGAGAAGCGATTCAAAGTGACGTGTTTCATACGTTCCTTCGCGCCAGGGGCCGCGCTTGCCGAAAGCCGACGCGTGAAAGTCCCAAGCGCAAAGCTCCTTCTCCTTCGAAACGAACTCGCCGCGTACGCAGAGCCTTCGGCACGCCGCACACTGCACGAGCGCGCTCTGCGGCCGGGCGAGCGCTTCGCCGAGGTCGTTCGGGAGATCTTCGAAGTTCAGAACGTTCTCCGGCTCGAGTCGCTGAGGAAACGGAGATTCCCATCGAGCCCGCGCGAGTAGTTCGAGATCGCGCACGGACGCGACGAATGCGTGCTCGTCCTCGGCCGGGAAGGTGCGATCGATCCAATCGAAAAGGCCGGCAAGCGGGACACCGACGTTCTGCGCGTTCTCGCCCATCACGACTCCTTGCGGCGTCGTCGCGAGCGGCAGCAGCCGAACGGAGATCGTACCGCCCTTCGGCGCATGCAGGGCGCTGACGAGTGCTAGCGTGCTCGAATTCGCGGCGAGTGCGAAGGCTTGCGCTTCGCCGGCGGATTCTACGATGCGATCGTCGCTCGGGCGCTGCGATACTCTTGCAGACTGCGCGGGGGACCGGCCTTGCTGGTGAGCGCCTCCGCCAGCGCCCGCGCGGTGTCGAGACTCGTCAAACACGCAATGCTCGCTTCGACCGCGGCGCGGCGAATCTTGTAGTCGTCGGAGATTTCGCGCGGCCCTTTCGCATCGTTGATCACGAGGTCGACGTTGCGCGAGGTGATGATGTCGAGCACGTGCGGCGAACCGTCGGCGATCTTGTTGATCGCTTCGGTCGCGATGCCCGCCTGCTCGAGTGTGGCGCGCGTCCCCGGCGTTGCGACGAGCCGGTGCCCGAGGTTGGCGTAAGCGCGCAAGACGGGAATCGAGTCGGCCTTCTCCTCATCCGCGATGGAGACGAGAATCCTTCCACCGGTTCCTGGCAGGCGCACGCCCGCCGCCAAGAACCCCTTGCGCAGCGCGCCGCCGAAGCTCTCGTCGATGCCGAGCACCTCGCCCGTCGATTTCATCTCCGGTCCGAGCACCGTCTCTACGCCGCGCATCTTCGAAAACGAGAAGACCGGCACTTTGACCACGACGTAAGGGACGTGCGGTATCAATCCGGTGCCGTACTCCATGTCGCGCAAGCGCTCGCCGAGCGCGATGCGCGTTGCCGCCGCGACGAGATTGATTCCGGTGGCCTTCTGAATGATCGGCACGGTCCGGCTGGCGCGCGGGTTCGCTTCGATAATGTAGAGCGCGCCTCCGTGCACGACGAACTGAATATTGATGAGGCCGCGGATGCCCAATTCGGCGGCAATCGCGCCGGTCAGCGCCGCAACGCGTCGCTCCATTTCCGCGTCGATCGACTGCACCGGATAGACGCCGATCGAATCGCCGGAGTGCACCCCAGCGCGCTCGACGTGCTCGAAGATGCCCGGAACGAGAATATCCTCTCCGTCGAAGGCCGCGTCGACTTCAAGCTCGAGCCCGCGCAGATACTTGTCGACGAGCAGCGGCGCGTCGGGAAGAATCGGGGGCGCCGACTCTGCGTACGCCGCGAGCTGAGCCTCATTGTCGACGATCTCCATGGCGCGTCCGCCTAAGACAAACGACGGTCGAACGAGAACCGGAAAGCCCAGCTCGCGTGCGATCGCGCGCGCCTCGCGAAAACTGCGCGCCGCTCTCCCTTCCGGGCGCGCGACGCCGAGTCGCGCGAGCGCTGCGTCGAACTGCTCGCGATTCTCCGCCATGTCGAGCGATCTGCGATCGCTGCCGACGATCGGCACGCCACGCCGACTGAGCTCGGCGGCGAGATTGATCGCCGTCTGTCCGCCGAAGGCGAGCATGACGCCGCGTGCGGCGGTAGCGCGGTACGCCGCTTCGACCTCGTCGGCGCCGGGCGGCTCGAAGACCAGCGCGTCGGAGATGTCGAAATCGGTCGAGACCGTCTCGGGATTGTTGTTGATCACGACGGGCGACCGTCCGGCGTTTTTGAGCGCCCACGCGGCGTGAACGCAGCTATAGTCGAACTCGATGCCCTGCCCGATGCGAATTGGCCCGCTGCCGACCACGACGACTGCATCGTGCGGCGTAGTTCGCATCTCGTCGCGTTCGCCGCGCGACAAATAATAGTACGGCGACTTCGCCGGAAACTCGGCGGCGGCGGTATCGACCATGCGAAACGCTCGCTTGGGGCTCGCGCGCCCGTTGCGCTGGGGCGCGCCGTTGGTCAGGCGCGCGAGGCCGGCCGCGCCGTAGCCCGATTCCCACGCGTCGGCAAAATCCCGGTCCGAAGGCTTACCGCGAAGCCGCTCTTCCAGACCTACGACTTCTGCCAGTTCGTAGAGCCAGAAACGATCGATCGCGCTGGCCGCGTTGATCCGTTCGATCGTTCGCTCGATCTCGCCGGACGGCGCGCGGCGCAGCGACTCGCTGACCGCAAAGAGGCGCTCGTGCGTGGGCCGTGCGATTACGGCGTCGAGCTCGGCGTCGCTCCACTCGGCCAAGGGCCCAGTGAGCGTTTCGCGGTTCAGGTCGAGGCCCCGAACCGCTTTGAGCAATGCGGCGCGAAACGTGCGTCCGATTCCCATCGCTTCGCCCGTCGACTTCATCTGCGTCCCGAGCGCGGTATCGGCAATCGGAAACTTGTCGAACGGCCAGCGCGGGATCTTGACTACGACGTAGTCGAGCGTCGGCTCGTACGCGGCCTTCGTTACGCCCGTCACGGGGTTGGCAATCTCGTCGAGGCGCTGCCCGAGCGCGATGCGCGTCGCGATTTTCGCGATCGGATATCCGGTGGCTTTCGATGCCAGCGCGGAGCTGCGCGAGACTCGGGGATTCACTTCGATGATCGCGTACTCGCTGCGCTCCGGATGGAGGGCGAACTGGATGTTGCAGCCGCCTTGCACGTCGAGAGCTCGGATCACGTTGATGCTGGCGCTGCGCAGCATTTGGTATTCCCGGTCCGAGAGCGTCTGCGAGGGCGCGACGACGATCGAGTCGCCGGTGTGGACGCCGACCGGATCGATGTTCTCCATATTACAGACGACGATGCAGTTGCCGGCGCCGTCGCGCAGCACTTCGTATTCGATCTCTTTCCAGCCGAGCAGCGACGTTTCCAGAAGCGCCTGATGAATCAAGCTGGCGTTCAGTCCGGCGTCGAGGCGCTCGCACAGCTGCGCCTCATCGTAGACGACGCCGCCACCGGTGCCCGCGAGCGTATACGCGGGCCGCACCACGAGCGGGTACCCGGCGATCTTCGCAAAGGCCAACCCTTCGTCGATTGCCGTGACGATCGCGCTCTCCGGCACCGGTTCGCCGATTTCGAGCATCTTGAGTTTGAAGCGCTCGCGGTCTTCCGCGAGCCGGATCGTCTCGATCGGGGTACCGAGGACCTCGATGCCATAGCGCTCGAGCACGCCGGCTTCGTCGAGTTCGACCGCGAGATTGAGTCCGGTCTGCCCGCCGAGCGTCGGCAGCAACGCGTCCGGCCGTTCGTGCTCGACGATGGCCTCCAGGGAGGCGACCGTAAGCGGCTCGAGGTAGACCGCGTCAGCCACCTCGGGATCGGTCATAATCGTCGCCGGATTCGAGTTGACGAGGACGACGCGATGGCCTTCCTCGCGCAGCGCGCGGCACGCTTGAACTCCCGCGTAATCGAACTCTGCGGCCTGTCCGATCACGATCGGACCCGACCCGATTACCATCACGCTTTGCCGCGGCACTAAAAGGCGCTCATTATCGGCGCGCCGCGAAAGTCCCTGTAGCGGGCGAGAAGCCCGAGCGCCGGTAGGCTTCAAAGACGCTCGTCGCGTCACATCGTGTGGCGCTCCTGCTGCGCCACTTTTTCGGCAAAGCAAGCTTGGATTATCACCTCCATGTGATGGCCGAAAAAGTTGGAGCCTTCTCAGCCTGCCCGCGCTCGGGCTTCTTGCTGCTCCTTAGGCGTATTTGCCGATGAGGCGCGCCGCGTACCAACTCGGCCACGGCTCCGAGGGAGCGCCCGCAGTATACTGTTCGTCGAGTTCGACCAAGTCGCGCGTGAGGTGGCTACGGATCGGACGGCGCGCAAGCAGGTGCGGCAACTCGGAGTGTGCGAGCAGCCAGTCCGAATAGAACGTCGCCCAGTCGTCGTCGTTGCCGTCGGTGTCCGCAAAGACGATGTGATGCGTCTCGCCGACCTGGTGGAGCAGTTGTGCGATTTTTGCCGCGACGTCGTCGCTCATATAAGTCTCCTCTTTTCGTCACGTCGGTGGTGCGGGCTATGGTTGCAGCAGGGTCGTTTGCCACGCGGTGCCGGTTCGCGTGTAGAGTGTGCGCTCGTGCATTCGGTTCGGACGTCCCTGCCAAAACTCCATGCGCGCCGGCGTCAACAAGTAACCACCCCACGAGTGCGGTCGCGGCACTTCTTCTCCTTCGAAACGCGCGTCGAAGTGCGCAAAGCGCTCTTCGAGCGTTGAATATGAATCGAGGGGTTCGCTCTGCTCAGAGGCCCACGCCGCGATCCGGTGTCCGCGCGGGCGAGCGTCGAAATAGGCGTCCGATTCCTCATCGCCGAGCTGCGCCACGTCGCCTTCGATGCGTGCCTGACGCTGCAACTCTCGCCAATACAGGACGGCGGCCGCATGCGCGTTTTCGCCGAGCTCTCGGCCTTTGCGACTTAGGTACGATGTGAAAAACCGCAGGCCGCGACCGTCGACGCCGCGCAAGAGCACGATCCGAGCAGAGGGACGTCCTGAAGGATCGGCTGTGGCTAGACACATCGCCACGGCCTCGATCGAATCGAAACCGCCGGCGTCGTCGATCCACGCCGCGAGCAGGCGGAGCGGGTCGTTCACGGATACTTGCCGAGGCCGAATCCGGCGAGAAATGCTGCGAGCATCCCGAGTGCGCCCGCGACCGTGAATCCAAGCGCCGCATCGACCGGCTTGCGCTGCAACGACGTGATCCGGCCAAGTCGCGCGAGCGCGTCCCGAAGCTGCGTCGCGTTCTCGGCCCGGGCATAGGCCCCGCCGCTGGCGGCGGCGTATCCGCGCAGCGCATCCTCGTCTATGGTCGCCTCTTCGTTGGTTCCGGGGATCAAGCCGCCGTTGGGCGTCCCGATTCCCACCGTGTAAACGGGAACGTGATGCGCGCCGAGCCACTGCGCGATCTCGTTCGGATCGGTGCCGCTGTTATTCACGCCGTCGGTAATGAGGATCACGACGCGATGGCCCGTCGATGGCAACATCTGCGCCGCGAGCTTGAGCGCATCTCCGATCGCCGTCGCTCCGTTCGGGAGCGGGATCTCGTCAAGCGCGGCGACGACCGCGTGACGATCCGCGCTTAAGGGAGCGACGACTCCGGCGGCGCCGGCAAACGAAATGATCCCGATTCGCGTACCGGGCGCGCTGTCGTCGATAAACGCTTGCGCGGCGGCCTTTGCGGCTTGAGCGCGCGTAGGAACGACGTCGGTCGAGGCCATCGAGCCCGACGTATCGATGCAGATGAAGACGGCGCCGTCGCGCACCGGGACCGGAACGGTAAGATGCGGCCCGGAGATGCCGAGCACCACAATTGCAAATGCGAGCACCCAAAGCGCCTGCAAAGCCCGCGGTATCCACCGACGGGGCCTCGCGGCTTCGACGAAAAACGTCACGCTCGAGTAGGCCAAATCGCGCGCCGTTACCCGGCGCTGCAACCGGTCGTAGACCACGGCGAACGCGACCACCGCCAACAGGCCCAATGCAAGCCGCAACGGATGGTCGATGCTCACCGGCGCAGTCCGAATGCCGAGTAGAGCGAGGACATGCCGTCGCTTTCCTTCAGGATGCCGGTGCGCCAATTCGCAGAATCGAAGCGATCGATCAGGGTGCGCTCGCGACGGCGCACCGCTCGTGCAAAAGCGGCGCGCTCCCGTGCGCCGACATATGCTCGCACGCTGCCGCCTTCTGCTCCACGCATGCGTACGATTCCGCCGAGCGGCAGCCCGTCGTACCACGGATCGCGCGCGACGAGCGCCGTGCAGTCGAAGCGCGAACCCAGATCTGCTAAATCACGGTCGAGCGAGCGGTCGAGTTCGTACCAATCCCCGATCGCCAGGAGCGCCGTTCCCCGCGGGAGTGCGGCCCGCGCGGTGCGCAGCGCTCGCGCGGCGTCGAACGACTGCTGTTCGTCGCAGTGCGTCAGCGCGTGCCGCGCCTTCCGCTGGAGCGCGGCCGGTGTTACGCCGTTCGGCTCGACGCGAATGCAGCGATCCTCGCCGATTGCCGCGCCAAACCAGCACTCCAACGCCTCGCGTCCCGCATCGAGCAGCGGCCGGCGCCGCCCGACTCGCATCGAGGGCGACGCGTCGACGATCGCGGCTAGCGTCAGCGCGACGTCTTCGAGCACGACGCGCGTCTGGAGTTCGTTCGAGCGCGCGGTCGCGGCCCAGTCGATTCGCCGGACGTCGTCTCCTGGAACGTACTCGCGCAACTCGACGAACTCGTAACCGTCGCCGCGATAGATCGTCGGAGAGCCAGCGCCGAGGTGGCGTGGCCGGCGTCGTGCGCGCAAGAGCGCATCGCGGATCGTCACGGCGCCGGTACCGACGCGACGATCGCGTCGATCGCGCGGTCGGGATTCACGCCTTCTGCGACGATGCGGTAGTTGAAGCCGATGCGATGACGCAGCGCAAGCGCGGCAATGGCGCGCACGTCGTCGGGAAGGGCGAAGTCGCGTTCGTCGAGCAACGCCCGGCTCCGCGCCAGGAATGCGAGCGCGAGCGTCGCCCGGGGGCTCGCGCCGTAATCGATCAGCTCGGGGACGGCCAATGCCGAGCCCGAAGCTCCTCGCACGCTGACGCCCTGCGCGTCACGCGTCGCAGCAACCAGCTCGACGATATAGCGCTTCAGCTTCTCGTCAATGTGCACGTCGCGCGACTGCGCGCGCCAGCGCCGCACGTCGTCGAGGGTCGCGACGGCGCGCACCGGGTGGGTGTCGGCCACCGCGAAGCGATCGAGGATTCGCAGTTCCTCTTCGCGCGACGGATAGCCGACGTTGACCTTCATCAGAAAACGGTCCATTTGCGCGATCGGCAGCGCATAAGTGCCTTCGGAATCGAGCGGATTCATCGTCGCCATGACGACGAACGGGTCGGGCAGTGCGTGGGTTTGAGGGCCGATCGTTACTTGGCGTTCTTGCATCGCTTCGAGCAGCGCCGACTGCACCTTTGCGGGAGCTCGGTTGATCTCGTCGGCGAGCACGACGTTGGCGAAGATCGGCCCTAAAACGGTCGCAAAGGCGCTTTCCCGCTGGTCAAAGATTCGCGTCCCGACGATGTCGCTCGGCAGCAGGTCGGGAGTAAACTGAATTCGTTTAAACTCGCCTTCCAGCGCCGCCGCCAGCGATCTGCAGGCGAGGGTTTTCGCCAATCCGGGCGGCCCTTCGAGGAGCACGTGCCCGTTGGCGAGCAACGCCAAGAGCAGCGCCTCGACGACGCCCTCCTGGCCGACGATCGTCTCTCCGAGCGCCGCACGCAGCTCGGCCGGCTTACGGGGATCGCTCACGAATTTACCTCGATATAGCGTTGCAGGGCGCCACACGCGTCGCCGATCGCGGCGTCCAGATCGCTGTCGTAGGTAAACGCGCTTCGCTCGATTGCGATCAGAAGAGCGCGTGCGGTTTCGCTGCCGCTCTCGGGCCGGCGCAGTACGTCACCGAGCGTCTCACCCTCGCCCGCACCGAACGCATTCCAAATGCCGGCGCGGACGGCAACCGCCGAAGCGCGGTCTCGCTCGACCCGCAAAACGGCGAGCGCGTCGCGCGCCACCTCGGCGCGTGTGCGTACGAGCGGCGGCGTAGGCGAGGGCGGCGATATTACGATCGGCGGAGGAGCCGCCGCGACTCTCGGCCGGCGCGCCAGCGCGGCGACGATCGCGACGACGAGCGCCAATCCAAGCACCAAAAGAAACAATCCGAGGAGCGCTCGCAGCGCCGTTCCCGCGACTTGCGCTCTGTTGGCTCCGACGCGCAGCGTCAGTCCGTTCGTATACCATTCCTTCGCGCGACCGTCGCGAGCGTCGACTGCCTGAAGCGTAGCAGGGGCGACCGCAACCGCTCCGGACGTATGAGCGACAACGGTAATGGTCTCTCGATACTCCGTTCCGCTCGCGTCGCTGACCGTCTCTCGCATATCGCCGAGCAGCTCCAGCTGGGCGAGCATCGGCAAATTCAGATTTTCGACCCGTGTGACGTGCTGGCGCACGCGCAGACGCAATACCAAGTGAAACGGCACGTCGACTGCCGGCGACGCCGTATCGCTGCTCAAAACGAACGATGATACCGTGAGGCGCTGAAGCGCTTGCGCCGGCGCGACCGCGCTTACGGCCCCAAAGAGCGCGAGCAGCGCTAGCGCGCCGGCAGCTCGTCTAACCATTGCTCGAAGAGCCTGCGGGCGTCGAATGGACCGGGGGAGGCCTCGGGATGAAACTGCACGCCCGCAACGGGGTGCATGCGATGGCGGAATCCCTCGTTCGTTCCATCGTTGAGATTCGTCATGGTGGCTTCCAACTCGCGCGGGAGCGACGCTGCGTCGACCGCGTAACCGTGATTGTGCGCCGTGACGAGGACTTCACCCGCGACCAAATCTTTCACCGGCTGGTTGCCGCCGCGATGGCCGTACGGAAGCTTATACGTTCGCGCACCGCAAGCAAGCGCGAGCAGCTGATGTCCGAGGCAGATGCCGTACAGCGGTTTGCGGCCGACGAGTTCGCGCAAGACGTCGATCGTTCCCGACAGATCCGTAGGGTCGCCGGGGCCTGGAGAGATGAACACGGCGTCGGGATCGAATTGCAAAATCTCTTCTTCAGTGGCATCGTAGGGAAGCACGGTGACGTGCGCGCCGAGTGCCTCCAACTCGCGCAAAATTGCCCGCTTGACGCCGCAGTCGATCACCACGATACGCTTGCCTCCGGCGTTCCCGACGTCAAACGGCTCGCGAGTGGCAACGCTCGGTACCAGCTCGCTCGTGCTCGCGCCGCGCACGAAGTCGCGCAAGCGCGACTCGGCGTGCGCCAGCGCCGCCCCTCCTACGGCGAGAGCCGCCCAGATCGTGCCGTGTTCGCGAAGCGTAATGGTTATCGCCCGTGTGTCTGCACCAATAAGCGTAGGGATTCGCTCGCGGTCGAGCCATGCGGGCAGCGTCTCCGTACAGAGATGGTGCGAGGGATGCTCGGCAATCTGCTTGATCACCGCCCCTGCAACACACGCGCGCCGGTACTGCGAGGCGCTTCCCGAAATCCCATAGTTGCCGATCATCGGGTAGGTGAACGTCAAAATCTGCCCGGCGTACGATGGATCGGTGAGCGCCTCCTCATATCCGGTCATGCCGGTGTAAAAGACCGCTTCGCCAAGCGCGATACCCTCGCAGTTCAGTCCGCGACCGTCGAAGCGGCTACCGTCCGCCAGGAAGAGTGCCGCGGCTTTTCCCCGATCGATCACGTCGCGCACCCCGCGGCGCGGTAGCGCACGATTCCGCCGACGATCGTTGCGATGACCTTACGCGGAAGCACCGCACCGGCAAACGGCGTGCAATGGCCTTTCGACGCGAACGCGGCCGGATCGACTCGCCATTGCCGGTCGGCAAATATCGTGACGTCGGCCGCCGCGCCTATTCTTAGAGTCCCGGCCGAAAGATTGACGATCTTCGCCGGGTTCGTAGATATCAGTTCGACGAACCGGCGCAGCGGAAGATCGGGTAGTGCGGCGGCGTACGCGCCGACCGCGACTTCCAAACCGGAAAAACCCGGAGCCGCATCCCGGATGTCGCCGGTCTTCTCGGCGGCCGTATGCGGGGCGTGATCGCTCGCGAAGGCATCGATCGTGCCGTCACGGACGCCGGCCCGCAGCGCGCGCACGTCGGACTCGCTCCGCAAGGGAGGATGGACTTTCGCCGCCGCTCCTTGCGATTCGAGAAGTGCGCTGGTAAAGCTGAGGTGATGGGGCGTCACCTCGCAGGTCACCGGCGTTTCCCGTGAGCGCGCCTCCCGGAGCAGTTCGAGCGCATGCGCGGTAGAGAGGTGCGCGACGTGCCACCGCTTCTTTGTCTCTCGCGCGATCGCAAGGTCGCGAGCGACGATCTCCGCTTCGGGCACGCAGTGTGCGATCATCGGCAGCTGAAGCTGGCGCGCGCGTAGCGCCGCCGCGCGCATCACGACCCCGTCCTTGACGGTGTCGCCGTCGTCCGAAAACGCGATCGCCCCGGCCGCCGCGAGGGCGTCGTAGTCGCAGAGGTCGACGCCATGCCGGCCGCGC
>DATASC010000043.1:0-7815 GCA_036269355.1 Candidatus Cybelea sp.
CGTTCGCGAGAACGAAGAGGACGTCTACGGCGGTATCGAACACCGGCAGACCAATCAAGTCGCGCAGTGTCTCAAACTCATCTCACGCCCGGGAAGCAAGCGTATCATCCGTTACGCGTTCGAGTACGCCCACGCGAACAAGCGCAAAAAAGTGACATGCTTCACTAAAGACAACATCATGAAGATCACCGACGGGCTCTTCCATCGCACGTTCAACGAGATTGCCGCGGAATATCCGGAGATCGAATCGGAGCACTGGATCGTCGACATCGGCGCGGCGAAAATGGCCGACACCCCCGAGGCTTTCGACGTTATCGTGATGCCGAATCTCTATGGCGACGTGCTCTCCGACGTGGCCGCCCAAATCACCGGGTCGGTCGGGTTAGCGGGTTCCGCGAATATCGGCGACCACTGTTCGATGTTCGAGGCGATCCACGGTTCCGCGCCGCGCCGCGCCGGACAGAATCTCGCGAACCCGTCGGGCCTACTGCACGGGGCGATCCTGATGCTCGTCCACATCGGTCAGGCCGACGCTGCCGAACGCGTTCACAACGCGTGGCTGCGGACCGTCGAAGACGGGATCCATACATACGACGTCTATAAAGAGGGAACGTCGCGCAAGAAGGTCGGGACCAAGGAGTTCGCCGACGCCGTGATTGCGCGCCTCGGTCAGAAGCCCGAGCATCTCAAGCCGGCCGAGTACGACAAGGAAGCGACGATGAATCTAGCGATTCGCCCCGCGGGAAAGCCGCCCATGAAACTCCGCGCAGGGGTCGACATATTCATCGACCGGCGGGATGGGAATCCGGATCAGATTGCGGACATCATGCAGCAACTCAACGTTCCCGGCATTAAACTAACGACGATCAGCAACCGCGGCACGAAGGTCTGGCCGAACGGCAACCCCGATACTTACTGGAGCGATCACTGGTCCTGCCGATTCGAAGGCGATGGCGGCCTCTTCACCGCCGAGCACATCGTCAAGCTGCTCTCGGCGGCCGATCATGCCGGCTTCGACGTCATCAAGACCGAGGGGCTGTACACGTTCAACGGAGAGCGGGGCTACTCGCTCGCCCAGGGCGAGTAACGCGCGCGACCGTTTATAAATCGATACGATACCGCAGCTTTTCGGCGTTCCCGTAGGCGGCGCCGGAATCGAATCGCTCGATTAGGGTGCCTCCGTTTGCAAGAATCACCTGCTGCGATGCGATGTTCCCGGTATCGGTCGTAATCTCGACGTAGGGCAGCCCCTCTTTGCGCGCTTCCGGCAGCATCTGGGCCAGCGCCGCCGTCGCGTAGCCGCGCCTGCGTCTCCAGGGAACGACGCTGTACCCGATGTGCCCGAGGCACCAAGGCGGTAGTGCGGGTGTGCCCGGCTGCCAGCGCAGGCCGATGCTGCCCGCAAAGTCTCCGTCCCAGATCCATCGACGAAAGCCCGGCAGGCGCGGCGCGAGCGAGCCGTCGGGCAAGCGTATCGGCCCCGCCTGGGCTTCTCGATCGTCCATGCGCATCAAGAACGACTCCGGGTCGCTTTCTATGTCGGCTAGCTCTTCGAAACGCGTTTCGTCGCGCTCATTGTCCGGCGACCACCCGAGCTGCAAGGCGCTCGCGTACGCTTTGAGAAGTTCGCGCGTGGGCTCGACGAGCGTGATCTTCATAACGCAGCGCTTCTACGTACGCGCATGCTTTGACTCCGCTCGTCTAGAAGCGCCGATGACGGTGCGAATCGTCAGTCTGCTGCCGAGCGCGACGGAGATACTCTTTGCCATCGGCGCGGGAAGCGAGGTCGTAGGCGTCACGCACGAGTGCGACTATCCGCCCGGCGCCCTGCAGCTTCCAAAACTCACGACGGCATCGGGACCGCCGCTAAAAACTTCAGCCGAGATCGACCGCCACGTGCGGAGCTCGGTGCACGCGGGATCGAGTCTCTATCACTTGGATAGCGTTTTACTCGAGCGGCTTATGCCCGACTTGATCGTGACGCAAGAGCTGTGCGCCGTCTGCGCCGTATCCTACGACATCGTCGACGCGGCCGCGAAACGGCTGCGCTCCGATCCGCGTGTCGTCTCGCTCGAGCCGGCATCGCTGAGCGACGTGCTTGCGACGATCTCGTTCCTGGGCGACATCACCGGCCACGCCGAAGAACCGCGCGCCGTGGTCGCTTCGTTGCGATCGCGCATCGCGGCCCTGCGCGACCGCGCGGCACGTAGTCTCGACCGGCCGCGCACGCTCCTCCTCGAATGGACCGATCCGCCGATGAGCGCGGGTCATTGGATTCCGGAGCTCATCGAACTCGCCGGAGGTTTCCCCGTGCTCGCCAACCGCGGGGCAAAGTCCCAGCGGCTGGAATGGTCGGCGATCGCGGAATCGGCCCCCGAGGCAATCGTCGTCGCGCCCTGCGGATTCGACCTTACTCGCACCAAATCCGCAATTGCCGAGCTGGATGCCGTCGACGAGTGGCGCGCGCTCTCGGCACGCCGGAGCGGTCGCGTTTTGGCGATGGACGGCAATGCATACGTGAGCCGGCCGGGACCCCGGCTGGTCGATTCGGCTGAAATGATCGCGCGATGGTATACTAGCGGCGCGGAGTACGCCGGGTGACCGCGCTTCTCTAAGGAGTGAGGAAAGTCCGGGCTTCACTGGGCAGGGTGCAGGATAACGTCCTGTCGGGGTGACTCGAAGGAAAGTGCCACAGAAACATACCGCCGGCGCCTAACGGCGCCGTGCAAGGGTGAAATCGTGAGGTAAGAGCTCACGGAGCGCTGCGGAGACGCAGCCTCGGGCAAACCCCACCCGAAGCAAGACCGCTCGATTGAAAAGGACGGCCCGTCCAAACGAGCTACGTCGCACCGAGGCGCTCGGTAACGCGCGCCCCAGATAGATGGTCATCGCCCACTCGTGGGAACAGAATCCGGCTTACAAGCGTACTCCGCAATCGCGCGGCCCCGCACCCCATTTGCAACCAGTGGGTTCAACCGGGCGTTTTAGCGAAAGAAGTATGAGAATGGACACGCAGCATTTCACCCCGGAGATGACCGTCGACGAAGCCTTCAAATTGCATGCAGGCGCGCGACGGGTTTTCGCACGATTCCACCTTGGTGGTTGCTCGAACTGTGCGATCAGCGAGACGCACACGATCGGCGCGATCAGCGAGGACTATGGAATTCCGCTGCCGATGCTGCTGGAGAATCTCAATGGCCTCTTCGAGCAAGGCACGCTCGCGTTAGGCGACCGCGTGCGCATCCCGGACGAAATTCGAGCTCGCATTCCACAGCTAGCGAACGTCCCTGAGGTCGGCGAGATTACCGGCGTCGAAAGCGGGGCCTACACGGCCGACTTCGGTGAGGTACGCCTCCAAGGGCTCGCGGAAGACTTCATCGCCGCGACTTAAGGAAAAGCCCAGCGCTAACTCGGCAGCTTTTTTAGAGCGGTAGGCCTTTGCGCGCGCTAAAGCCTTCCTCTACGCCGTGCCAGTACGCGACCACCGACTCTCCGAGCTTCCAGCAAAGATATGCGGGTTCGTCTTCGACCATTGCCGGGAAGTCGACGAGCCCCAAGTCGATATCCTTTACAACGCATCCGAGCGCCTCGATCCGGTAGATCAACCGTCCGATTTCGTGTTTGAGTTCGGCGAAGCGCGGCGGCGGAAGCGCGGAACGGGCTGCGGCGAGGCGCGGACGGTGCGGCTGGGCGTGATGCAGAGCCGGGTCGGATTCGAGCAGCTTGATCGCCAGCTCGCGCCGGCGCGCCAGAAGCTCCTCGATGAGCGGCTCGAGCTTCGGAATGAGGGCGTTGGCCCGTTCGGGCGAAAATAGCTTCATATGAGTTCGCTGCGTATCGTCTTCGTGACGGGCCTCTCCGGCGCGGGCTCCAGCCAGGCAATAAAGTCTTTCCAAGATTTGGGCTTTTATTGCATCGAACACCTGCCGCCGGTAGTCCTTGGCGGCGCGGTTTCGGCGCTCGAACGTTCTGCCGTTCGCGAGGCGGCCATCGCGCTCGACCTTCGTGGAGATGCGGCGCTCGGCGACGCACGCAGCGCCATCGACCGGATCGCGGCCGATCACGACGTGCGGCTGCTCTTCCTCGACACGACCGACGACCTGCTCGTCCGGCGGTTCAGCGAAACGCGTCGCCGCCACCCGTTCGCGCCCGCCGGATCGGTTCGCGAAGCGATCGAGATGGACCGGCGCACTCTCGCGCCGCTACGCGAACGCGCGGACGTCATCATCGACACGACCAACCTGACGCCGGGAGCTCTCAAAGAGCGAATCGCTGCAAACTTTCTCACCGATCGTTCGGCTCGCTTAACCATGACGTTCGTTTCGTTCGGCTTCAAGTTCGGATTGCCGATCGATCTCGATCTGCTCTTCGACGTGCGCTTCTTGCGCAACCCGAACTACGACGATCGGCTGGCGCTGCAGACCGGCGAGGATCCGGCAGTCGCCGCCTTCATCGAAAAGGACTCCTCGCTAGAACCGTTTCTCGCCAAGGTCTCCGACTTGCTCGACTATTTGCTTCCGCGATATCTCTCGGAGGGCAAAACGCAGCTGACGGTGGGTATCGGCTGCACGGGCGGACGTCATCGCTCGGTCTACGTCGCGCGCCGGCTCATGCAGCGCTTTGCAGAGGATGCGCGGCTCGACGTCGCTTTCGAAGCGCGCGACATGGCGAGGGCCGCCTAATGCGCGAACGCTTCGCGCGTTCGCTCGGCTGGCTCGTACCGGGCGTGGGTATTAAGCGCTGGATCGTGCTCGCACTCTTCGGCATCGTGGTGCTGCTCGACGCGGCGACGCGCTGGCTTATAGCCGAAGGCACGGGGATCCACGTCAACGAGGTTCTCGACGACATCGTCGACGATTATTTCTCGCCGGCGTATCTCACGTGGATCCTCGCCGTGGTCGGCGTCGGTTTGCTCGTGTTGGGCGTCTGGATGTGGCTTCGAGCCGTCGCGCGAATCGCACGCGAGCGCACCCCAAAGGGCTTTCGCGGCGCGCTTGCCGGCCGGCGACTGCAGCAAGGCTATAAGATCGTGGCGATCGGCGGCGGTACCGGGCTTTCGACCCTGCTGCGTGGCCTCAAACGGCGCACGAGCAACCTCACCGCGATCGTCACCGTGAGCGATGACGGCGGTTCCTCCGGAAGACTGCAAAAGGAACTCGGCGTCTTGCCTCCGGGCGACGTTCGCAACTGCCTCGTCGCACTAGCCGACGACGAAGCGCTGGTCACCGATCTCTTCCGCTATCGATTCACCGAGGGCGAAGGGTTGAGCGGCCACTCCTTCGGGAACCTGTTCCTAGCCGCAATGTCCGGAATAACCGGAAACTTCGACCACGCGATCAAGGAGTCGAGCCGCGTGCTCAACATCGTGGGACGAGTTCTTCCGTCGACGCTGGGAGTCGTGCAACTCTGCGCCGAGCTCGACGATGGAACGGTGCTCCAGGGAGAGTCGAATATCTCAACCGCGCCACGTCCGATCCAGCGCGTCTTCTTCGACCCACCCGCCGCGGCGCCGCTCGAAGAGGTCATTTCGGCGATTCGCGACGCCGACGCGATCGTGCTCGGTCCCGGTTCGCTCTTCACGTCCGTCGCGCCCAACTTCTTGGTCAGCCGCATCGCGCGCGAAGTCGCGCACGCACACGCCGTGAAGATGTACGTGTGCAACGTCATGACGCAGCCGGGCGAGACCGACGGAATGACGGCCGCCGATCACGTCGAGGCGTTGCTGCGAAATGCGGGCGAACGGGTTTGCGATTACGCGATCGTCAACGACGAGCGGCCCTCGCGACTGCTCGGCGCGTACGCAGAGGAGGGACAGGTTCCCGTCGAGCCGGATTGCGAGCGCATCGCGGCGCTCGGGGTCGAGCCGGTCCCCGCCGCGGTAATTGGCGAGACCGAAATGGTACGGCACGATCCCGAGAAGCTTGCATCGGTCGTGCTGGGCATCGTCGACCGCACCGTGGCCGATCGGGCAACGCTGATGAAACCTGCCAGCGCCTACCGGCGCTCAGCGGCGTCGGCCTGACTTACTGCGGCGGCTGCTGCGGCAGCGTCAGGTTCAGCTGAAAGGGCTTGCCGGGCTCGATGTTAGTCGAAGAAGCGACCGACTGATACCCGTTCGCTTGGACCGCGTAGTCGGCAATTCCACTCGGAACCTTCTCGATCGAAAAGTGACCGCTCGCGTCGGTCGTTGCGGTAAGTACGGTGTCGATCGTTACCGTAGCGCCGGCGATGGGTGCGTTGGTGCCGGCGTCGACGACGCTGCCCGTTACGCTCGCGAATCCCGCTGCCGGAGGTAGGGAATCGTCGTTACATCCCGCCGTGCCGAAGAGCAGCAACGCAATCACCACTGAGAACGCGCCGCCAAAGCGTTTCATAGGCTAACTTCTTCGGCGCGCCGAAGGCGCGGCTCCTATGGCAACCCCCGTCGAGTCGCCCCCAGCGGCCGGTCTGGTTTATTGCAACAACGCTCTCGAGGCGATCGGTCACACGCCGCTCGTGCGGTTGAACAAGGTCGTCGACGGAGCGCCCTGCCTCGTTCTCGCGAAGGTCGAATACATGAATCCGGGCGGCAGCGTAAAGGACCGCCCCGCCGTCGCTATGCTCGACGCCGCGGAGCGTCAAGGATTGCTCAAGCCCGGGGGAACGATCGTCGAGCCTACCAGCGGCAACACCGGAAGCGGCTTGGCGATGGCTGCGGCGATCCGTGGCTACCGCTGCATTCTCGTGATGCCTGACAAGATGTCCCGCGAAAAGATTGACCTGCTTCGGGCGTACGGCGCCGACGTCGTGATCACGCCGACGAATGTTCCCGCCGAGTCGCCCGAGTCGTACTACGGCGTCGCGAACCGGCTCGCGGCGGAGATTCCCGGCGCGTTTCAGCCGAACCAGTTTCACAACCATTTCAATCCCGAGGCGCATTATCACAGCACCGGCCCGGAGATTTGGGAGGATACGCGGGGAGAGATCACTCACTTCGTCGCCGGCCTCGGCACCGGAGGAACGATCTCGGGGGTCGCGCGTTACTTGAAGGAGCGCAACCCGGCGATCCATGTTATCGGTGCCGATCCGGAAGGCTCGATCTACTCGGGTGACATTCCGCGCTCGTATGCGGTCGAAGGGATCGGCATGAACTATCTGCCCGAAACCGTCGACCTACGGGTCATCGACGAGATGGTGCGCGTTGCCGACCGCGATTCGTTTCTCATGGCGCGCCGCATCGCGCGCGAAGAGGGTCTGCTCGTCGGCGGCTCGTCCGGTACCGCTGCCGTCGCCGCAGTCAAGCTCGCCAAGACGCTACCCGCAGACGCGATCGTCGTCGTGATTCTCCCCGACTCCGGACGCGGTTATATGTCGAAGATCTTCAACGACGACTGGATGATCGCAAACGGCTTCCTCGCCGACTCGAAGCGCCACGCGACCGTCGGAGACGTGTTGCGCAGCAAGACGCCCGCGCCGCCGCTTATCACCGTGCAGCACGACGATACGGTCAGCGTCGCGCTCGATCTGCTGCGCCGCTACGAGATCTCGCAGGTCCCGGTTATGCGCGGACACGAGCAGGTGGGCAGCGTAAACGACATCGGCGTGATGCAAAGCGTCTTCGATCATGCCGACATCATCCACCAGCCGGTCAGCGAGGTCATGGGCCGCCCGTTCCCCGCGCTCGAACAGTCCGATGAGATCGAGCGCGCCTACAAGCTGCTCACCCTGGCCAATCCTGCGATCGTCGTAACGGACGACGGCGAGTTGATCGGCGTCTTGGCGCGGCAAGACATCATCAGTTTCCTCTCGACCAGCTCTGAGATCGTGCGTCCTTCG
>DATASC010000044.1:0-30117 GCA_036269355.1 Candidatus Cybelea sp.
CACTCCGGTTCCGGGAGTGCTAGGAGAAGGGTCTGGCAGCGCCTGCTCGATCGCCTTCGAGAGCTCGCTCCAGCTCAGGCCCCCGACCGAGACGTAGGTGACGGCCCCCGTAGGATCGAGCACGAGCGTCACCGGAATCGCCGAGACCGAGTAGATCGCAAAAACCGATCCTTGAATATCTTCCACCAGCGGCAGCGTGATGCCCAAGAGGCGCAGATAGTTTGCCGCGACGTCCGGAGACTCGTTCGAAATCGTGACGACGGCGATGCGGTCGCCGTAGGTCTGCCGCGCCCGCACGAAGTCGCGCAACTCGGCGGTACAGACGTGACACCACGACGCCCAAAAATCGATGATGACGACCTTCCCGCGAAGATCGGAGAGCGAACGCGCGCCGTGCGGCGTCGGGAACACGAAGTTCGGCGGCGGCGCGTCGTATCGAATGGTTGCGAGCCCCGTTGACGAGGCGGTCAGCGCCGCGAGGACGATTGCAGCGAACATCAAGGAACCTCGCGCGTGACTTCGGCAGGCATGGCTTTACTGCCTCGGAAGTTCCGTGCATGACGAGCCCTGCGATTGAAGCCCTACTCGAGGAGAGCCGGCGCTTTCCGCCTTCCGCGGAGTTCGCCGCGCAAGCGAATGCCGACGCCGGCATCTACGCGAAGGCGGAGCGCGATTACGCCGAGTTTTGGGCCGAGTGGGCTCGTAAACTGGAGTGGAGCAAACCGTTCACCACCACGCTCGAATGGAACGAACCCTTCGCGCGCTGGTTCGCAGACGGCGAGCTCAACGTTTCGGTCAACTGCCTCGACCGGCACGTACGCGCCGGCCGCGGCGACAAGATCGCCTACTATTACGAAGGCGAACCCGGCGATCGCCGCACGATTACCTATCGCGAACTGCTCGACGACGTTAACCGCTTCGCGAACGGGCTGCGCAAGCTCGGCATCCGCAAGGGCGATCGCGTCGCGATCTACATGCCGATGATTCCCGAGCTTCCGGTGGCGATGCTCGCGTGCGCTCGCATCGGCGCGGCACATTCCGTGATCTTCGGCGGCTTCTCGCCCGAGTCGATCGTGGACCGCGTTAACGACGCGACCTGCGTCGCGCTGATTACGGCCGACTACGGCTGGCGCCGCGGCAACAAGATCGCACTCAAACGCAACTGCGACATCGCGATGGAACATACGCCGTCGATCGCGCACTGCATCGTCGCTCGCCGCATCGGCGACGACGTTTTCATGCGCGAAGGGCGCGATTACTGGTGGAGCGAGATCGTCGCCGGTCAGTCAACGGAGTGCGAACCGGAGCCGATGAACGCGGAAGACCTGCTCTTTCTTCTCTACACGAGCGGAACGACGGCGAAGCCGAAGGGCATCAAGCACACGACCGCGGGCTATTTGACCCACGCTGCGATGACGCATAAGCTCGTCTTCGACCTCAAGGAAGATCGCGACGTTTACTGGTGCACCGCGGACATCGGCTGGGTGACCGGGCACACGTACATCGTCTACGGCCCGTTAGCCAACGGCGCGACCGGCGTCATCTACGAAGGCACGCCCGATTTCCCCGACAAGGATCGCTTCTGGGAGATCGTCGAGCGTTACCGCGTGAGCATTCTTTACACCGCACCGACGGCGATTCGAACGTTCATGAAGTGGGGGCCGGAGTATCCCTCACGGCACGATCTGTCGTCGCTGCGGCTGCTCGGCACCGTCGGGGAGCCGATCAATCCCGAGGCGTGGATCTGGTATCGCGAGTGGATCGGCGGCAATCGCACGCCGGTGATCGACACCTGGTGGCAGACCGAGACCGGCGGCATCATGATCGCGCCGCTTCCCGGCGTGACGACGCTGCTTCCGGGAAGCGCGACGATGCCGTTGCCCGGTATCGGCGCCGACGTCGTCAACGACCGCGGCGAATCGGTTCCGCTCGGCGGCGGCGGATACGCCGTGCTCACGCGGCCGTGGCCCGGAATGCTGCGCGGAATTTGGGGCGACGACGAGCGTTACGTCCAGACCTACTGGTCGAAGTTTCCGCATCTCTACTTTGCGGGCGACGGCGCTCGCCGCGATGCCGACGGCAACTTCTGGTTTATGGGACGCATCGACGACGTGATGAACGTCAGCGGGCACCGCATCTCCACCACCGAGGTCGAGAGCGCGTTGGTTGACCATCCGGCCGTCGCCGAAGCCGCGGTCTGCGGCAAGCTCGACGAAATGACGGGACAGGCGATCTACGCGTTCGTGTCGCTCAAGGGCGAGCAGAGCGGCACGGCCGAGCTAGCCGACGAGCTGCGCGATCACGTTGCGGCCAAGCTCGGGAAGTTCACGCGCCCGAAATACGTCACGTTCACACAGGAACTCCCCAAGACGCGCAGCGGGAAGATCATGCGCCGCCTCTTGCGCGACATCGCCGAAGGGCGGACGCTCGGCGACACGACGACGCTGGCCGACTCTTCGGTTGTCAAGGAGCTGCAGGAGCGCGCACGGGTCGAGGTCACGCAGGAAGAGTAAGCGCCGGTCACGCCCTCGGCGGCGATGACGGCTTCGGCGACGGTTTCGGCGACGACTTCATCATCGAGTGGCTCATCATCGAGCTCGAGTGCATCGGCGAAGGCTTCGGCGACGCCTTCATCGAGTGCATCATCGAGTGGCTCATCATCGAGCCCGAATGCATCGGCGAGGGTTTCGGCGACGGCGTTGCCGCAATCAGCGCGAGCGCGAGTAGGACTGTCAGCTTCGGCATGTTTTCCTCCGGAGAGTGAGTGTTTCTCTCGATACGCCGGGCTGGCTAAAACGGATGACATCGGCCGCTCGAACTCATCCGTTTCCGCCGCCGCGGCGTTCTTTTGGCGGATGATGACCGAACCGGCGTCGAAGACTCTGGTCGATGACGCCGGATCCGGGGGACGACGCGGGCTTGGCCGTAGCATTTGAGGCGCACAAGAGCTGGGCGTTCGGCGAAGCCTATCGGCGCTACGCCGCATTGCTGTACTCCGCCGCTTACAATGTGCTCCGTAACGCCGAGGAGGCCGAAGACTGCGTGGCCGACGCGCTTACGAAGCTTTGGCGATCGCCGGGAGCCTATACCACCGCTCGCGGAAATTTGCGCAGCTTTCTGGTAGTCTGCGTTCGCAACGAAGCGATCTCGCGGGGACGGCGCCAGTCTCGCCGGACTCGCTTGGCGGAACGCCTCGCCGCGATGCCGGTCGAGCACGGGGAGCTTCAGTTCCCCGATCCGATCGAACGCGATCGCGTTCGCAGCGCGCTGGCCGCGCTTCCGGTCGAACAGCGCACCGCGCTCGCGCTAGCGTACTACGAAGGAAAGACGCAGACCGAGATCGCGGCCGAACTCGCCGAACCGTTGGGCACGATCAAGAGCCGGATCAAACTCGGGTTAAAGAAACTCGGCTCGCTGCTCGATTCCCGCAGCGGCGTAGAGGGCGATCGATGACGTACGAACACGTCGCCGATGTTGCGGAACTGTACGCGCTCGGCGCGCTTGCCGACGACGAGCGCGCTGCGGTCGACGCACACCTGCGCGATTGCGTTGAGTGCGCGCGCGCCATCGGCTCCGCCGAGGACGAGGTGGCTCGCATCGCCGCAGCGGAGTCGCAGTGGAGTGCACCGCCGGCATTAGCCCATCGTATCGACGGCGTGCTAAGACAGCAACCGTTACGCCTGCGAACGCGCGCACGCGCGGCCACGCCCGCATGGCAGTTTGCCGCGATCGCAGCGGCACTCGTTATCGGATTGCTGCCGTCGGCCTATCTCTGGTCGGAGAATCGCTCGATGCACGACGCGATGCTGGCGCAGAGCGCCGCGGTGGAGCGCCTCGCGGCGGCGCCACATCGCACGACCGCGTTTCGCGGCAACGGCGAGCAAATCGGCGCGGCGGTGATGTACCCGAGCGACGGATCGTGGTACGTGGTGCTCGTGCGCGATGCGACCAAGGCGATGCAGGTGGCGTGGATGCACGACGGCGAGCGCACCATGCTCGGCAGTGCGGTTCCTCGCGGCGGCCTCGCGATGCTCTACCTTCCGAAGAGCCACCCGATGGGGCAGCTCGCGCTTATGGACGGAGATCGGATCGTCGCGGAGGCGACGCTGCCGTGGCAAAAAACGCCTCCAGGTCATCCAGGCGCTCGATCCGAGTAGCGGGCGGAAGCGACGCGAGAATCGTCGCGCCGTAACGCGTCGAGACCGCGCGGCCGTCGAGCAGCGCGACGAGGCCGCGATCGCTCGTGCTGCGGATCAAACGCCCGAAGCCCTGTTTGAGGCGAACCGTCGCCGCGGGAATCATGTAGTGCTCGAACCCGTCGAGACCGCGTGCTTCGAGCGCGCGCACGCGCGCCATCACCAGCGGATCGCTCGGCGACGGAAACGGCAGCCGGTCGATGATCACGCACGAGAGCGCGTCGCCGACGACGTCGATTCCCTCCCAGAACGTCGCGGTCGCGAAGAGCACCGCGCCGGGCGTGCGGCGGAACCATTCGAGCAAATTCGAGCGCGGCAGCTCGCCCTGAATCCGCACCGGAAAGGCGAGCCGCTCGCAGAGCAGACGATGCACTTCGCGCAGCCGTGCATAGGAGGTGAACAACACGAAGGCGCGGCCGCCGGTACGATCGAGGCATTCCTCGACGATCGGCGCGGCGCGGCGCGCAAACTCCGACGACTTCGGGTTGACCTCAGCGGGCGCGACGAAGAGCCTCGCCTGGCGCGCGTAGTCGAAGGGCGAGCGCGCGATAAGCTCTTGCGCGTCGTCGATTCCGAGCGTACGGCGTACGAACTCGAAGGATCGGTCGGTAGCGAGCGTCGCGCTTGTGAGCACGACGCTCTCCGCGCGCGCGAAGAGCGCCGCGCGCAGAAACTCCGAGACGTCGTGCGGCGCGCAGTTGACGCGGTAGCGGCCGTCGGATTCGCCGCGCTCCGCCCAGGAGATCGCCTCGGGAGCACCGGTCTCCACGCGATCGACGACGGCCTGGTGTGCGAGAACGAGGCGCAGCGCGAGGTCGCGCCGGCGATCCGCCTCGGCCGGATCGTCGACGTTGCGCTTCAGGCCGGTGGTTGCGTTTGCGAAAAGCCAGTTTTCGAGATGATAGAACGTGGCGCGAAGCGATTCGAGCGGCTCCCACGCCGCTTCGTTCGCCTCAAGCGGATAGCGTTCGGAAGGAACGCGCGCGAGTACCGATTCGAGCTGGCGCAGCCCCTGTTCGAGCTCCGTATCGAAGTGCGCCGGCAACTCGTAGGCGCGGCGCAGCTTGCGCAGCATGCGCCCGATCGTCGCACCCGAGAGCTCGGCCGTCAGCGCGTCGGTCGCCCAGCGTTCGGCTTGATGCGCCTCGTCGAGCACGACGACGTCGTACGGCGGAAGCAGGCCGCCGCCAACCGCGAGATCGAGAAAGAAGAGCGCGTGATTGACGACGATGAGATCGGAGTACTTCGCCTCGTCGCGCTTCGCGAAGTAGAAGCAGTCGCGAAAGCGCTCGCAGAACTCGCCGACGCACTCGTCGGCGTCGGCATCGAGCTGCTCCCACTCGTCGACCGGGGGCACGAATCCCAGCTCTGCACGATCGCCGGTCTCGGTGCGCTGCCCCCACTCCCAAATCCGCTGCATCGAGCGCGACGGCGCGAGCAATCGATCGGCGCGCATCCGTTCGAACTTCTGACGGCAGAGATAGTGCGAGCGTCCCTTCAGCAGCGTCACCCGCACCGGAACGCCAAGCGCATCGCGCACGAGCGGAATGTCTTTCTGAACTAGCTGCTCTTGCAGCGCAATGGTGCCCGTCGAGAGCACGACCTTCTTTCCGCTGCGAACCGCCGGGACGAGATACGCGAGCGATTTTCCCACGCCCGTCCCGGCCTCGACGATGGTATGCATGCCTTCCATGATGCCGCGCTCGACGAGTTGCGCCATCTGCAGCTGTCCCACGCGCGGCTCGTAACCATGTAGAGCTTGCGCGAACGGGCCGCGTTCGCCAAAGACTTCGTCGAGCGGTTGGATCACCGTGCGTGCTGTTGCGGGTCGACCGGCGACTCGTACTCGGTTTCGAGCGCGCGGCCGGTCGAAGCATCGACGACCACCGGCGCAAGCCGCCGCGGCGGATAATAGATGATGTACGTTAGCACGAAGCCGGCGAGCAGTCCGGCGACGTGCGCCTGCCATGAGATCGCCGGAACCGTAAACGTGATCACCAGGTTCAGAATCAGAATGCCGACGTTGGCGCGGACGAGATCCATTCCCGGCTTTCCGAGCTTAAAACCGATGGCGAAGAGCGCGCCGAAAAGTCCGAAGATCGCGCCGCTCGCTCCCACCGTCGGCACCAAGGGCGCGCTGAAATAGACGACGCCGAGGCCCGACGCGACGAGCGAGACGACGTAGACGAGCAGCATGCGCCACGGTCCCATCGCATACTCGATGAAGCGGCCGAGATACCACAGCGAAAGCATGTTGACGCCGATGTGCAGCAGACTGCCGTGCAAGAAGGCGCCGGTGAAGATGCGCCACCACTGCCCGTATTGCAGGACGAAAGCCGGAACGAGGGCGCCCGCCGTCAGCACGCGCTCCATGCCGTTGGAGTTCGAGCCGGCGAGCATCCCGCCGCCGCCGACGTAGATCTCCCAGAGAAAGCCGATGACGTTGAGGACGATTAGGAAGCGGGTGATCACGTGATCATGACCGTGCGCGCGAGCTCCAGCGAGATCGCGTGGCGCTCGTCGTCGATTTCGATTGTGACCGGTCCGCCGAGCGGCGCTTTCTCGACGACTCCCAGACGCACTCCGGGACGAATTCCCACTTGCCCGAGATATCGCAGAATCTCCGGCATCTGCTCGCTGACGCCCGAAACGGTGACTTTCCTTCCCGGCTCGACTTGTGCGAGCGGAATGCCTTCGCGCAGCGGCTCGGTCAGATCGGCCGGCGGAATGGGATGTCCGTGCGGACAAGTCTGCGGGTCGCCGAGCGCCGCGACCAATCGCTCCTCGACCCGCGGCGTAATCGCATGCTCGAGAATGCAGGCCTCCGCGTAAACCTCGTCCCACGGCATACCGAGCACGTCGGTGAGCAGCCGCTCCGCGAGCCGGTTGCGCCGCACCACGCCCACGGCTACTTCGAGCCCCTTGCGCGTCAGGTTGATGTCTCCGCGAACCTCGTGCTCCACGAAGCCGTCGTTCACAAGCTTCTTGAGCATTCCCGAAACCGAAGCCGGCGCGACGCCGAGCTCGGTCGCCAGAGCCGACGTGGTAACGCCCGGGCCCTCGCGTTCCAAGCGATAGATCGCCTTCATATACATTTCGAAGGACTCGGCGAAGTGCGAGTGCGAGTGGCCCGGCATAGTTGCTTTAACTTCCCGTTCGCGCTGGAAGTTCCGCAACGGCCGCATCGACCCGCCGTTCCATCCCCCGTTTCAGCTCGGGGGACGCGAAGCTCGCGGCGATCGCGTTTCGGACGAATCGCTCCAGCGCGCTGCGGCCGGCGGCCGCTTCTACGATCGCGTACTCACGTTCGATCGACGTTTTGAAAATCGCCGGATCGTCGCAGTCGATCGTGACGACACAGCCGGCGCGATCGAAATCGCTGTACGGCTCGGGGTAGTCGGCGAGCTCGGAGCCGGTACGGCGGTTCGAGGTCGGACAGATTTCGAGTGGAGTCTTTCGCGTTGCGAGCAGCTCGACGGTGTGCGAATCTTCGAGCGCGCGGATTCCGTGGCCGATGCGCTCGGCACCCAGCAGCTCGATCGCGTCGCGAACGCTCTGCGCCCCGTCGGCTTCGCCGGCATGCGCCACGCAATGCAGCCCTTCCGCCCGCGCGAATGCGAAGACGTCGGCGAAGAGCTTCGCGGGAAAGCGCGCCTCGTCGCCACCGAGCGAGAGCCCGATGACATCGAGATCGGTCATCGTCGCCATCGTGCGCGCCGTCGCCAGGGCGTTCTCGTGACCGAAGTTGCGCGTGAGATCGGGCAGCAGCGCGAAGGTCGCTTGCGGCCGGGCGGCGCGCAGCTCCGTCACGATCGCTTCCATGGTCGCGCGCACGTCGAGCTGCGGATTAAAGAACGTCCAGACCGACGGGGAGACGAAGAGCTCGCCGTAGACGACGCCTTCCGCGAGTGCGTCCTCGACGAACTCGCGAGCGAGACGCGCGTAATCCTCCGGCTCCTGTAACGACCGGCTGACCGCGGCGAAGATGTACAAGAACTCGCCGAGGCCATTCAATGCGTACGGGTCGCTTCGGTCGACCCCCGCGTCGTCGCTCTTGTAGCGCAGGGAGACGCCGTGCGCGTCAGCCAGTTCGACAAAGGTCGAGGGCCGCAAGCAGCCTTCGAGGTGACAGTGAAGGTGGATCTTCGGCAGGCGCGTGGCAAGCGAACCGAGGGTCATGTCGTCGCCTTCGGCGCCGGGAGGGGCGAAACCCCAGCCGTCGTAAAGTAGTCGGTCCTATCGCGGGGTGGAGCAGTCCGGTAGCTCGTCGGGCTCATAACCCGAAGGTCGGTGGTTCAAATCCACCCCCCGCAACCAAGTACGGGTCCAGAATCGCGTGCGTTTCTGGACCTGCCTATTTTCCTCTCTTTCGACGAACTCTACGACCGAAGGCCAGGTCCCGTGTAACGTCCCCCGTACGACCGCACGAATCCGCCGACTCTGCCGATCTCGGTTTTCACGTTATCGAATACGGTAGACCGCCATGCGAGAAGCCAATACTTCGTACCGTGTTCGTACGTCTCAGTATCGCTAGTTTCGAAGCCGTTCTGAATGAGAACCGCCCTTGCGGCTTGCCGATTGCGATTGTCGGAAAACCAAACTTGGTGCTCCAGCACGGCGAATTCCGCATTGCGCGGTACGCGGAGCTTGATCGAAGCTATAATCCTGTCCCAGTCACAATCGTCAGCGCGCTGCAAGCGGCGAACGCGCACTATCTCGATGACGTATCGTACGACGAACCAAAAAGCGTACGTAATGGCCAAAATGGTGATCCACGTCAACGACCGGAATATCATGCTTGACGTCACGAGACGCCCCGCCCAAACATTATCTACAGATTCTCCACCGATCCAGCGATATCGAGGACTCAGCGTATCGACGCAGTTTCGATCGCCTTTCCGTCCCCTCGAAGTTCTATTCGGTCAAACTGCTCCCTACGCTGCCAGAAGAGCTCGCTCGTCGCGCCTTTCGGCTGCGTAGTCCCAAGCGAAACGCTCTGCCCGTCGTGAAGCCCGTAAACGTCATACCGATGCGATCCTTCGACGATCACGTAGTACCACGAGCGATCGCGCGCATAGATAACCTTTGCGGGTGGCGCGTTCGGGCCGCTGAACTGCGCGTGGTTGAAGTGGCTGTGAACCATCGCGAGCGTTGCCGTATCGCGTTGCGCGAAGAGGCCGGGCAGCAGCGTTCCGGCGATGAGCGCCGCGGCGGCAGCGACTGCGACCCACCATGCCGGCACCTCTCGGCGACGCAAACGCAGCGGCACCGCAACGGCCGCCGCGAGCGGGTCGACGTGGACGTCACGCTCGAGTGCGAGCACCGTCTCTTCCGCCTCACCCACCCGTCGCGCGCATTCGATACAGCGGGCGATATGCGCGTCGGCCGCCGTGCGTTCGGCGGCATCGAGCGCGCCGATCGCGTATAGCTCCGCAGCTTCACCGAGATGTGCGTCAGGTTCCATTGCTCGCCTCCGGTATCAGCGACCGCCGCAGCGACCGTAAAGCCGAACTCAACCTTCCCTTCACGGTCCCGATCGGAATCGCGAGCTCCGCGGCGACCTCCGCGAGGGTCATTCCGCGATAGTACGCGCGTTCGACAACCGAGGCTTGTCCCTCCGTCAGTTGTGCGAGTGCCCGTGCGATGCGGTCGCGCTCGATCGGGTCTTCCTCCATCAGATATCCCTGCGACGGATCGAGCGAAGCAATCATCTTCTGCTGCCTGATCCCGCTGCGAAGTCGCGTCAGCGCCGCATTGCGCGCACAGGTCACGAGAAAGGCCTCCAAGCTTCCGCGCGCGGATACGTAGCCGCTCGGATGCCGCCAAAGATGTAGAAACACGTCCTGGACGCACTCGCGCGCGGCCTCTCGATCGCGCAATAGCCGCAATGCCGTCGCCTGCATGCGCGCGCCGAAGGCGCGATACGCAGCGTCGTAGGCCTTCGCATCGCGGCGCGCAAAGCCGTCCTCGAGCGCTGGGTCGCGCACGTTATCCGAGCGCGCGGTCCTCGAATCGCAGATCGTGTCCGTCGAGCTCCACGGTCCGGTAACCGATTGCGCGCAGCAGTGCGTCTGGCGGTAGGGTCACCGGACCTGGTTTCGCCGCGGCACCCGGTTTCGGCTGCGGATAGGCGGTGGCGTCGGCACTTGCAAAGCGAATGTTGCCCTCCTGGTGCGTGACGATTTGGTGGATGTGGCCGTTGAGCACGGTCACGCGGTCGAAGGCGGCGAGCAGCGCCAGCGCCTTCGTTCCGTCCTCCGTCGTCCACCCCCATTGTGGGTAGAGCGCGTAGAGCGGCACGTGGGTGAAGACGACGACCGGCGTCGAGCGTGCGACGCCGCTGAGGTCCTTCGAAAGCCAGTCGAGCTGCTCGCTGCCAAGGAGCCCAAGCTTCTCGAAGTTGAAAACGTTAAGCAGCACGACGTAGTGAACGCCGCTTGCATCCCATGAAGCCCATCCGCCGGCTGTCGAGTGTGGAACCTTGAAGTTCGCGAGGTATGGCTTGAAGTCGTTGGCGATGACGTCGTGCTCGCCGGGAAGGGCAATCAGCGGCGCGCGCAGCTGCGAGAGAATCGAGCGCGCATCGTCAAACTGCTGCCCGGTCGAGAGATGCGTGATGTCGCCCGTGTGCACCACGAATGACGGCAGCGACGCCATCGCGTTGATCGCGTCGACCGCCATCTTTAACGTGCCGGCGACGTCGGGGTTCGCCGGCTGATGGAAGCCGATGTGACTATCGCTGATCTGCACGAATTCGACGACGTCGTTCGCTGCCGCTGCGACGGCGCGGCCCGTCAACAGACCGCCCGAGCCGGCGGCGTACGCGATTCCGGCTCCCGTCCACGCCACGTGTTCGAGAAACGAGCCGCGTCTCATCGGGACGCCTCCCGAACCACGATGGTGCCCTCCATGAACGGGTGCAGCTCGCAAAAATACGGGTAGCGCCCGGGCTTGGCGAACGCGTGCCGCCAAACGCCGTTCGTATCGAGACCCTTCGAATCGAAGCTCCCGTCGGTGGCGGTGACCGTATGCGCGTCGTCGTCGTCGTTGATAAAGGTCACGGTCTGTCCGGCGGTCACGGTAAGCGTCTGGGGTAAATAGGCGTCGTCTTTAATGTGGACGCCGGGCGTTGCCGAACGCGCCGCCGCCGTAGCGAAAAGCAGCGCAAGCATGGCCGTGGCTAAAGTCTTACTCATGCCTTATGTATGCCGGAAGGCATAAAACGGTTCGGGGGTATCCGAAACTCCCGATATCTGCCTGCTAAGAGTCGAGCGAGAGCCTTCCGCGGCCGATTTCGTAGTCGGCCATCCCGTAGTAGATATCAAACTCGCGCTCGCCACGACGGTCGATGCCCGTCGGAAAGACGACGTGGCCGACGGCCCCGTGTAGTTCGGCGCCTTCCTCGGGCACGAACAGCGGTTCGGGCGATCGAAAGACGATTTTGTCGAGACGCTCCGCGTCGTGAATGATGACGCCCGCACAGTAGCGCAGCAACGACGAATCGTCGGGGTGATCCAGCTCGTCAACGCCGTGAATCACGGAAAGCCATCCCTCCGCGATTCGGACCGGCGGAGCCCCGGCTCCGGCCTTGATCGTTCCCCAGTTTGCCGGCGGCATCGTGAGGCGATGCGACTCGGTAGCAATGCAGATCGTAGTGATGTCCGCCTGCACGTTCTCGAGCGGAACGTAGGCGATCGCAATTCCTTCGCGCTTCTCCGGCGGCAACGATTTGATCTCGGCGATTGCGTCCTTCGCGCTTGTCATCGAAAGAGACAACGTCGGCCGGTGATAGAACGCGAGCGACGGGACGCCCGATGGCGAGAGTACCGGCTCGGGAAAGAACGCCGCGTCCTTATCTGCAAATGGCTCGTCGCTTCCCTGAAAGCGAACCAGTCCGCAGCGCTCCCAGCGAAGGCCGTCTGTCGACACCGCGACGGCGACCTCGGGAATCTTCGGCCCGAAGGCGACGTAGGCCATAACGTAGCGGTCGATCGCACGCACGAACGTGACGCGGGGATCTTCACAACCATGGCCTTTCGAAGCGTCACTCAACTCGTACGGCGCTTCCGGTTCGAGCGCGAAGCCACAGAAGTCGAGCTCCTGCGTTCCGTCAGCACACTCTCGGCCGCTAAAGGAACCGACGCGCGACACGTTACCCGGCGCGACCATTCGCGGGTAAATCTGCAGCGCGTCGTCGCGCAGCCGCGCGCAAGCAGGATTCAACATGCCTAGGCGACCGCGTTTTGGGGTCGGCTTGAGCACGACCCCGAGACGAGTAAACTTCAAAGGTTCGTCGCGGGCGGCTTAGGCCGTAAGAAGTCCGGCGTCTTTGCCGACACGGTCGAACGCCGCGAGCGCTCGGTCCATCTCGTCCTTCGTCAGCGCCGCGCTGATCTGAACGCGGATACGCGCGGTTCCTTCCGGCACAACCGGATAGCCGAATCCGGTCACAAAGACGCCGGCCTTCAAGAGCTTGTCGCTCAGCGAGATAGCAAAGGCCGTCTCGCCGACGATGATCGGAACGATCGCGCTCTCGCTCTCCAACGGCTTGTAGCCGATGCGCTTGAGTCCTTCGCGAAAGTAACTCGTCTTCTCGCGCAGATCGGCGACGAGCTCGGGGTGCGCTTCGAGGTATTCAATCGCAGCCAGCGAGCTGCAGGCGACGGTTGCCGGAAGCGCGTTGGAAAACAACTGCGGACGCGAACGCTGGATCAGCGTGTCGATCAGCGCGTTGCTGCCGGCGACGAAGCCGCCCGCCGCGCCGCCGAGCGCCTTGCCGAGCGTTCCGGTAATGACGTCGACCTGGCCGGTCAGCCCGTAGTGCTCCACGGTGCCGCGTCCGGTCTTTCCCATGACGCCGGTGCCGTGCGAGTCGTCCACGACGACGATCGCCCCGTACCTTTTCGCGAGGTCGACGATTTGCGGGATCTTCGCGAGGTCGCCCTCCATCGAGAAGACGCCGTCGGTGACGATGGCGATCGGAAAGCAGCCGGCGACGGCCTTGAGCTTCTCCTCAAGCTGCGACATGTCGCTATGCTTGAATCGCTCGCGGCGCGCTTTCGACGCGAGGCGAACGCCGTCGATGATTGAGGCGTGGTTGAGCTCGTCGGAGACGATCGCCGAGCCTTCGTCGCAGATTGTCGGAAAAAGACCGGTGTTTGCGTTCCAGCAGGAGACGTACGAGAGTGCCGCTTCGGTTCCCAAGAACTCGGCGATCTGCTTCTCGAGTACGCGATGGATGTCGAACGTGCCGCAGATAAAGCGCACGGAAGCCGTGCCCGCGCCGTACTTGTCGAGACCGCGCTTCCCCGCCTCCACCACTTCCGGATTGTCGGCCAGGCCGAGATAGTTGTTGCTCGACAATACGATGACGTCGCCGGCCTCTTCCATGTGCACCTCGGGCGCCATCGGCGTCGTGAGGTGGCGGAGATGCTTGTAGGTACCAGCCTTTTTGAGCGCGTCGAGGTCGCTTTGCAGCTTCTCTTCGAAGGCCTGATTCATGATTTTGCTAAGTCTCCTTTGAAATCTAGCACGATTTTGACCGCCTCGCCCTTCTTCATCAAATCAAAGGCACGATCGAACTCGGTGTAGGGAAGAACGTGAGTCACGATCGCGCGCGGGTCGACGCGGCCACTCTTTACTAGCGCTTCGGTCTGATACCACGTCTCAAACATCCGCCGGCCGTTGATACCGAGCACCTTCAGGCCCTTGAAGATGATGAGCTCGGCGAGATTGAGGTTCACCGTGTCGGCCGGGATGCCGAGCAGCGCGGCCGTTCCGCCGTTGCGCAGCAACTGCAAGCCGAGATCGATCGCCGCGCCGCTTCCCGACATTTCGAGCAACACGTCGGCGCCGTCGCCGCGCGTCCACTCCTTGATTTCACGCACGATGTTCGCGTCCGTTCCGAGAAACGCAGCGTCGGCGCCGAGGCTGCGCGCGAGCTCGAGCTTCGCTGGATTGACGTCGATTGCAAAGACCGACGTCGCCCCGGCCGCGCGCGCGACCGGAATCGCCATCAGACCGATCGAGCCGACGCCGGTAATGACGACGCTCTTGACGCTCACGCCGGCCGCCATCACGGTGTGAACGGCATTGCCGAGCGGATCGAAGATCGCCGCGACGACGTCGGAGATCGCGGGATCGAGCTTCCAGACGTTGTACTCGGGAATCGCAATATACTCGGCGAAGGCGCCGTCGCGGTCCACGCCGATGATCTCGACGCGCTCGCAGATGTGCGCCTCGCCGGTGCGGCAGAGCAGGCACGTAAGATCGACGATGTGCCCCTCGGCCGAGACGCGCTCCCCCGCCCGGACGGAACGCACCGCGTCGCCGACCGCAACGACGGTACCCATGAACTCGTGACCGACGACCAGCGGCGGTTTGACTCGCTTCTGCGCCCACGCGTCCCAGGCGTATATGTGATGGTCGGTGCCGCAGAGCCCAGCCTTCTCGACCCGAATCAACACGTCGCCTGGCCCGAGGTCCGGAACCGGCACCTCTTCCAAACGGAATCCCGGCGCCGCGTTCGGTTTCACGAGGGCCTTCATCGTCGAAGCCATGAGGGCGCGGTAATTTCAATTGCCTTCGCGGAAAACCCGCTGACGGGCACCCCAAGCAGCCGCAAGGAAGGAGCGTGCATGCCACGTTGGTTGATTCCCACGGCGTATCTCTTGGTGAGCCTATTCGCGGCCACGATTTTTCCGCGGCTCGAGTTTGCGCTCTATCCGGCGTTCGGTCGCGAGATTTCGGTATCGACCGCACAGGCACTCCTCGGGGCGGTCGCATCGGGCATGATGGCCTTTACCGCCATCGTCTTTTCGATCGGCATGCTCTTTATTCAGTATACGGCGACGGCGTTCTCCAAGCGCCTCATCCTGCAGCTCAACCGCCGCCTGGTCATCTACCATGCGTTCGGCGTATTCGTCGCAACCTTTACGTTTGCGCTCGGCACGTTGGTCTTTGTGAACCGAAAGGGATCGGATTGGATTCCTTTCCTCTCGCTGATCATCGTCGAACTTTTGCTGGTCGCGAGCATTGCGCTGCTGGCCATGCTCATCAATCAAGTCGCCGAACTGCGAATCACCCGCATAATTGCATATCTCGGCGAGCGGGGTAGAGCGCTGATCGCGCTCATGCCCGGCGAAACGCCCGCGGCCCCGCATGCCAGCGAAGCCCGGTCGCCTTCGCAGACGGTACTCTATTCGGGTGGGCTCGTAGTGTTGACGGCGATCGACAAGGCGCGTCTGGCCGACCTCGCGCGCGCCGCCGGAGCGACGATTCAACTCGAATATGCGGTGGGCGACACGCTCTATCCGGAGAGCGTGCTCGCGCAGGTCTACGGCGCGCGGGACACGGTCGGCGAGGCGGCGATCTTCGGCGCGATGCGTTTGCGCCAGGAGAATTTCTACGACTGCGACGTGCGCTTCTCGCTGCGGCTCTTGGTCGACACCGCGATCATGGCTTTATCGCCCGCGGTTAACGATCCGACGACGGCGGTTGAGGCGCTCGACCAAATTCTCGACCTGATGATTCGGTTAGGTCAAAAACACGAGAGCGGATGCGTTACCGACGGAAACGGCAAGCGGCTCCTCATTTATCCGGCCCCCACGTGGAACGATTACCTCTCGCTTGCGTTCGACGAGATTCGCCGGTACGGAATCGACGCGCTACAGGTGGTCCGCCGGCTGCGCGCCGCGCTCATACGTCTCGCCGATGCGGTCGAGGGGGAACGGCGAGCGGCGGTACTCGAGTACCGTCGCCGGCTCGATGCGGAGGTGGAGCGCCACGAAAGCGATCCCGTCGACCGAGCAACGGCCCTCGGAATCGACCCGCAGGGACTCGGGTTAACTCGTTCTTTGAGTTAGGCGCTTACCGCGTGGCGGTCGTCGGAAAAGACCGCAGCATCGCGCGGCGTAACGAAGACCTCTTCGCCCTTTAGCAAACCCATCGCGCGAAAGCGCTCTTGCGGCATCTCCACGTGAATGGCGCTGCCCCACTCCGTCTTCGCCTCAACCTTAACGAAGGGGCCGGCCGCGTTGATGTGCTTGATCGTCGCCCGGAAGTAGTTTGCGCCGAGGGGCTGCCGCGTGATCTCGAGCGCGTGCGGCCGAACGAAGACGATATCTCCCGTCGGCTCGCTGTGAACGCGGGCGAGTCCGTCGTCGACGCGCCCGTGAAAGAGGTTGACGTTGCCTAAGAAGTTGTAGACGAACGACGTGGCCGGCCGGTGGTACACCTCGTCGGGCGAGCCGACCTGCTCGATTCGGCCGCGGTTCATCACGGCGACGCGATCGGCGACTTCCAGCGCTTCGTCTTGATCGTGCGTAACGAAGACGCTCGTCACGCCGACGTCGTCGTGAAGCTGGCGCAGCCACCGCCGCAGTTCCATGCGAACTTTCGCGTCGAGCGCTCCGAACGGCTCGTCCAGGAGCAAGACGCTCGGCTCGACTGCCAGCGCGCGAGCGAGCGCAACCCGCTGGCGCTGGCCGCCGGAGAGCTGTGAAGGATACCGCCCCGCCTGAGTGCCGAGCTGAATGAGATCGAGCAACTCGCCGACGCGCCGACGAATTTCGGCCGAAGGCGGTCGCGACTTGCGCGACCGCACTCGCAATCCAAACGCGACATTCTCGAACACGGTCATGTGCCGGAAGAGCGCGTAATGCTGAAAGACGAATCCGACCCGGCGTTCGCGTACGGTTCGGTCCGCGACGTCTTGGCCGTCGAACTCGACGCTTCCGGCGTCGGCGTTCTCGAGCCCGGCGATGATGCGCAGCAGCGTCGTTTTGCCCGAGCCCGAGGGACCCAGAAGCGCGACGAGCCGGCCCCGCGGAATGTCGAGGTCGACTGAATTGAGCGCGGTAAAGCTTCCGAACTTCTTGGTGATCTGACGAACGGCGATACTCATGCTGCCTCTCCGTGGAGCTGTCCGGCTCGCCACTCGACGATACTCTTGACCACGAGGGTCGCGAGCGCCAACAGCGCCAAAAGCGACGCCACGGCGAAGGCCGGAACGAACTGATAGTCGTTGTAAAGAACTTCGATTTGTAAGGGCATCGTATCGGTGAGGCCCCGAATGTGACCCGAGACGACCGATACCGCGCCGAACTCACCCATCGCGCGCGCGTTGCACAGAATGACGCCGTAGAGCAGCGCCCACTTGACGTTCGGCAGCGTCACGCGCAAAAACGTCTGCCAGCCGCCGGCGCCGAGCGTCAGTGCGGCCTCTTCTTCGTCGTTGCCCTGCGCCGCCATCAGCGGGAGCAGCTCGCGCGCGATGAATGGAAAGGTCACGAATATCGTAGCGAGCACGATGCCGGGAACGGCGAAGATAATCTGAACCCCGTGCGAGCTGAGCCACGGGCCGAATACGCCCTGCGCTCCGAAAAGCAGAACGTAGGTGAGGCCGGCGACGACCGGCGAGACCGAGAAGGGAAGATCGATCAGCGAGATCAGCAGGCTCTTTCCGAAGAACTCAAATTTGCCGATCGCCCACGCCGCGGAGACGCCGAAGACGAGATTCGCCGGAACGGCGATGACCGCCGCCAGCAGCGTCAGTCGGATCGCCGAAAGCGTATCGGGGTTGGTAAAGCTGCGGAGATACGGCAGAACGCCATGGGCGAGCGCGGTCGCGAAGATCAGCGCTAACGGAGCCAAGAGAAATACGGTCAGAAATACGACGGAAGTGCCGATCAGCACCCAGCGTACCGCTCTCGATTCGCTGATGGCGGGAGTCGCAGCGCCCGGCAGCGCGTTAACCATTGGCCCTAGCCTCACGTGCTCCGCTCCATCGCTGGAGCGCGTTGATCGCCGCCAGCAACACGAACGAGAGCGTGAGCATGACGACCGCGATCGCCGTCGCGCCGGAATAGTCGTACTCCTCAAGTTTCGTGACGATCAAGAGCGGAGCGATCTCGGTGCGCATCGGCATATTACCGGCAATGAAGATCACCGAACCGTACTCCCCGACTCCGCGCGCGAAGGCTAGGGCAAATCCGGTGAGCGCTGCCGGTAAAATGGCCGGATAGACGACCCGCAAGAACGTCTGCAGACGGTTTGCGCCCAAGCTCGCCGCCGCTTCTTCGAGCTCCGCGTCGAGATCCTCGAGTACCGGCTGCACCGTGCGGACGACGAACGGCAGACCGATAAACGTGAGCGCGACGATCACGCCCAGTCGGGTAAATGCTACGTGGATTCCCGCGGCAGACAGCGGGCCGCCGAACCAACCCGTCGACGCGTAGAGGGTTGTCAGCGATATTCCCGCGACGGCCGTGGGGAGCGCGAACGGCAAGTCCACAAGCGAGTCGAGGATACGTTTCCCGGGAAACGAGTAGCGCACCAAGACCCACGCCACAAGCGTGCCGAGGACGAAGTTGACGAACGCGCCGACCAGCGACGCGCCGAAGCTCAGCTCGTACGATGCTAGCGCGCGCGGCGTAGTCACGACGTGCCAGAACTGATGCGCTCCCATGCGCGCCGCGTCTACGAACGTCACGGAGATCGGGATCAGCACGATCAGCGACAGGTAGCAGATCGTGAATCCGAACGTCAGTCCAAAGCCCGGAATGATGCTTGGCCGCCGGAACTGGGTGAAATTGGCAAGCATCGTTTTTATTGGTTGGACTGATAGATTTGATCGAAAACCCCGCCGTCGGCGAAGAAATCCTGCTGTGCTTTCCGCCAGCCGCCGAACTTGTCGATATCGACGAGCTTCATCGAGGGGAACTGCGCGGCGTACCGGTGCGCCACCGATGCGAGCCGCGGGCGGAAGTAGTGGCGGGCGATGATCTCTTGACCCTGCGGCGAGAAGAGATACTCCAGATAGGCCTCGGCGACCGCGCGCGTCTGTTTTTTCGCGACGACGCCGTCTACGAGCGCCACGGGAGGCTCGGCAAGTATGCTCAGGGACGGACGCACGATTTGGAAGCGCCCTACCCCGAGCTTATCGATCGCTAAAAGCGCGTCGTTCTCCCAGGCAATTTCCACGTCGCCGATGTTTCTCTCCACGAACGTTGTGGTCGATCCGCGCGCGCCCGAGTCGAGCACCGGGACGTTCTTGTAGAGTTTGGTGACAAAGGCTTTGGCCGCCGCCGCGTTGTTACCGTTATGCGCTAACGCATAGGCCCACGCCGCCAAGAAGTTCCAACGAGCGCCGCCCGAGGTCTTGGGATTCGGCGTGATGACCGCAATGCCGGGCTTTAGGAGATCGTCCCAATCGCGAATATGTTTGGGATTGCCTTGACGCACCAGAAAGACGATCGTCGACGTATACGGAGTGCTCTTGTACGGGAGTCGCGTCTGCCAGTTCGCCGGAAGCAGCTTCGCCTTATCCGAGATGGCGTCGATGTCGTAGGCGAGCGCAAGGGTCACCACGTCTGCCTGTAGGCCGTCGATGACCGCTCGCGCCTGCTTCCCGGAGCCACCATTTGATTGCTGAACCGTGACGACTTGCCCCGTCTTCTTCTTCCAGTATTGAGCGAAGACGGCGTTATAGTCGTCGTAGAGTTCGCGCGTGGGGTCGTACGATACGTTCAGGATGGTTGTGGGAGAAGGGGCCGCGCCGGCGTTAACCCCCAATGCCAGCGCCAGCACGGCCGCGATGGATATCCAGAGAGATGTGCGCATGAGTTAGAAGTCGTACTCGAGTTGAGCGCGGTTGTATTTGAAGAGCGGCAGGCCGCCGAACTCGGGGGCACCGAGCTCCGATCCGGTCGGACACGTAGTACCGGGGTCGCCGCAGAACGTGTTCGAGAGCGTCCGCTGGATGTAGCGGTAGCGAAGCACGAGACCCTTGTAGGGACCGTGTCCGGAGTAATGGCTGAATCGATAACGCCCGTCGAGCGTCCAAATGTTCGTGTTCTCGGGCGCAAGCGCGTTGCCGTAGTTGTACCAAGCGTCGGTGCCGATGAAGACCCATTTGTTGTTCGTCGAGGTGAACTGAAGCCCAAGCTTGTACGAGTCACCCGGTGCGCGCCGGTCGGCTTGGCCCTGCGTTACGCTCGTCGTAAAGAACGGGTCGCTGTCGTAGTTGTCGGTGTACGGGCTCGCCCAACCACCGTAGTAGATTTGCGTCGTTCAGTTCGGGTTGGTGTAGCACTGCGCGGCATTTAGTGGAAGGAAATAACCCAGCGTCGCCTTTGCCGAGATCTGATAGTTCGAGTTGCTGCAGGTTACGCCGCTCGGCAGGTTGACCGTATCGGTCTTCCATGGAATCTGGTCGTAGCCGGCCGTGAACTGCCAGTTCTTGGTGAAGTTAAAGCCGATCTGCGCGCCAAAGTCTTGACTGTTGACCTTGCCGACGTAAGACTGCCCGGCATTCTGATCCCAGCCACCCTGCAGCGCGAGCCAGGGGGCCCACCTACCCGGGAACGTGTACTTGCCGTCGAACCACCACATGTTCACCAGGTCGGCAACGCCGTAGAAGTAACCGTCCGCGGCGAAGCCGGGTGCGGTGGCGTCACCATAGCCGACCTTGCCCATCGCAAAGCCGTTCGTGTTAATGCCTTGACCGTTGCCAAGGAAGATGTTCGAAGGCTGGCCGTTGTTGCCGGCCGGATAACTCGTCAGCAAGGTCTGCTGTGTGAACGACGAGCTCGTCCGGTTCTCGAACGTGAACATGTCGGCTCCCTCGAACGTCCACTTCGACGGCGTCGTGTAGTTCAGGTACGCGCCCTGGAACGCGGCCGGTTTCAAGCGCGAATCGGCTGGGTTCGCCCAGGGCGAGTTGAAGAGCACGTTGCCGAGCTGACCGTCGAAGCCATGCGCCTTGTATCCGGCGTATGCTTGATAGAACGTACTGAGCGTGAAGCCGGGCAGTGTGTCGTCGGCGTTGGTATTCGGCGGAGTCTGACTGACGCAAACGGCGCCCTTGTAATGGTTGGCGGGAACGACGCACGGACCGTCGATGGGATTGGCGTAGAGATAGGTCCCGCCGATGTCCCAGCCGTTCGGAAAGTCGTACTCACCGTGTAGAGCGATCGCGCTGTTCCAACTCGCTTGGTTCACGCCGTTAGAGTTGTATTTGGCGCCAGGTGAAAAGTTGAACTGCGTTCCGGGATCGTTCGACGCGTTCTGTCGCGTAAAGTAGTACGAGCGGAAGAATCCGCCGAGCGTCAGCGGGTTTGGGGTTGGCGGAGGCGGCGGCGCAACCGTTGCCTCGGGAGCGGGCGGCGGCGGAGCCTCGGTCGGCGGCGGAGTCGCTTCAACGTAGCGCACTACCACCAGCCGCTTGTCGGGCACCCACTGAACGTAGCCGCCCATGCCTTCGGAGATCACCCGAATCGGAACGAGGACGACGCCGCGGTAGACGATCGGCGGCACGTCGAGGGGGCGCGATTCGCCGTTGACGACGACTTCGGGCTTGCCGACGGTCACCACGACCTCCGCGCCGGGCTTGGAAATCGTCGCAATTTTGGTGGAGGGGTCATAGGAAACCGTGGCCCCCATCTGCTCGAACATCGAGCGCAGCGGCACGTAGATGCCGCCGTTGCGCGCGTAGGCCGCAAGGACGCGACCCTGCTTGAGGAGGTCCGGGGTCGCGTAAACGTGCCGGTCGTTATAAAGGATCGGAATCTCGCCGGAGGGCGGCGACCCGAAATCGGCGGGCGGCGGGGCGGTAGATTGCGCGATCGGCGCCCCCTGCGACGCAGCCACTGCCGGTAAGGTGCCGGCAAATGCTATCGCAAACGCGAGAGCAGCAAATAGAGACTTCATTACGAGAAGGGTCCTCCTGCTAAAGAAACGACTCGCGTCATCTTCTGCTGCCAAAATAAATAACCTTGGTCAATAACAAAAGTTTTTAAATTTAAACGCCCTCGGCCACACGGCCGAGGGCGATTGACTGGCTCTCCGCCTGTTTTTACTTAGAAATCGTACTCGAGCTGGGCGCGGTTGTACTTGAAGACCGGCAAGCCGCCAAGATAGGTGGAGCCGATCGACGATCCCGGTGCACAGCTCGTTGCGGCCGCTCCGCAATAGGTGTTGGAAAGCGCGCGGTCCATGTACCGGTATCGCAGCGTCAGGCCGCGATAGCCCCCCGGCTTAACCGCGCTGAAGTGATAGAGTCCGTCCAGCGTCCAGTCGCGCGTAGTCTCAGCCGCGAGCGCGTTTCCGTAGTTGTACCAAGCGTCGGTTGCCGCGAACACCCACTTCTTATTCGTCGAAGTGAACTGCAGCCCGACCTTCCACGACGTGCCCGGCGCACGGCGGTCCGCCATGCCTTGATCGATGCTGGTCGTGAACAGCGGATCGGTTGCGTACGCGTCGGTGTACGGACTGGCCCAACCGCCGTAGTAGATCTGCGTGGTGCCGTTAGGATTATTGAAACACTGCGCTGCGTTCGAGGGCAGGAAGTACGCCAACGTAGCGCCACTCGCCGAGATCTGATAGTTCGAGTTGTTACACGTTACATGATTCGGCAGGTAGACGGTATCGCTCTTCCATGGGATCTGATCGTATCCGGCAGTGAAGAGAATGTTCTTCGTAAAGTTCGCACCGATCTGGGCGCCGAAGACCTGACTGTCGATCTTTCCGACATACGACTGGCCGTTGTTGCTCTCGCTGCCGCCCTGAAGCGCGATGAAGGGCTTCCACGGCGAATTGCTCCACGTGTACAGGGCGTCGCCCCACCACATAGTAACGATGTCGCTGACACCGTAGAAGTAGCCGTTTACGGCGATTCCGTTCGGATTGTCGTAGCCGAGCTTGGCGAACGTGAATCCATTGGTGTTGATGCCGTTGCCGTTGGGCAGAAAGATGTTCGAAGCCAAGCCGGGGTTGCCGGCGGGATAACTCGTCAGCAGCGTCTGCTGGGTGAACGACGAGCTCGTCCGGTTTTGGAACGTAAACATGTCCGCGCCCTCGATCGTCCAGTACGACGGCGCGGTGTAGCTAAGATAGGCGCCCTGGAATGCCGCAGGCTTTATGCGCGAATCCGACGGGTTCGCCCACGGCGTGTTGAAGAGCACGTTGCCGAGCTGACCGTCGAATCCGTGCGCCTTGTATCCCGCGTACGCCTGGTAGAAGGAGCTCAGCGTAAATCCCGGCAGAGTGTCGTCGGGGTTGGTGTTCGGCGGAGTCTGACTGACGCAGACGCCGCCCTTGAGATGGTTGGCGGGAACGACGCACGGACCGTCGATGGGATTTGCGTAGAGGTACGTGGCGCCGATATCCCAACCGTTCGGAAAATCGTACTGTCCGTGCAGTGCGAGTCCGTTATTCCAACTCGCTTGGTTCACGCCGTTAGAGTTGTATTTTGCACCCGGCGAAAAGTTGAACTGCGTACCGGGATTATTCGACGCGTTTTGACGCGTGAAGTAATACGAGCGGAAGAACCCGCCGAGCTTGAGCGGATTCGGCGTGGGAGGCGGCGGTGGTGGAGGTGCAACCGTCGCTTCGGGAACCGGAGGAGGCGGAGTCTCGGCCGGAGGCGTCGCTTCGACGTAGCGCACGACGACAAGCCGCTTGTCGGGCACCCACTGGACGTAGCCACCCATTCCTTCGGAGATCACGCGAATGGGAACGAGCACGACGCCATGGTAGACGATCGGCGGCACGTCGAGTGGACGCGATTCGCCGTTGACGACGACCTCGGCCTTGCCGACGGTGACCACGACTTCGGCACCCGGCTTGGAAATTGTGGCGATCTTCGTCGAAGGATCGTACGAGACGGTGGCGCCCATCTGTTCGAACATCGAGCGCAACGGCACGTAGATATTGCTGTTGCGGGCGTACGCCGCAAGTACCCGTCCCCGCTTGAGGACGTCGGGGTTGGCATAGACGTGACGGTCGTTGTAGAGGATCGGGATTTGGCCCGAGGGCGGAGCGCCGAAATCGGCGGGAGGTGCAGAGGACGTCTGCGCTACCGGTGTAGCCTGCGTTTCCGCCGGCGTGGCCAACGTCCACATTAGAACCATCGCCGCTGCGACGGGCGCCGCGCGCAAAAGGATGCGTATCACGATAGACGGTTCTCCTGGAAGGCATTGAGGGGACTGTTAACGAGTCTAGCGCTCGGCGATTAAGATGTGCTTAACGACCGCTTAAGCGGAGATACTCAAAAGCGGCGCGACCGTGCTATCCGAAACGACCCGTGATATAGTCCTCGGTGCGCTTGTCCCTCGGCTTGGTGAAGATCGCCGACGTCGTCCCGGTTTCTACCAGGTCGCCTAACAGAAAGAACGCCGTGTTGTCGCTGATCCGCGCGGCTTGCTGCATCGAATGGGTCACGATGACGACCGTATACTGCTTCTTTAGCTCGTCGATCAGATCTTCGATTTTACCGGTGGCGATCGGGTCGAGCGCCGAGGCCGGCTCGTCCATTAATATCACCTCCGGATCGACCGCAAGGCAGCGCGCGATGCAGAGCCGCTGCTGCTGCCCTCCCGACAGAGCGAGCGCGGAGCGATCGAGACGATCTTTCACCTCTTCCCAGAGTGCGGCTTGACGCAGGCTGCGCTCGCAAATATTCATCAGCTCGGACGAGCTGCGCTCGCCATGAATTCGCGGACCGTAGACGACGTTGTCATAGATCGACTTTGGAAACGGGTTCGGGCGCTGAAAGACCATCCCGATCCGATAACGGATCGTTACGGGATCGATCTCCGGCGCATAGATGTCGCGATCGTCGAGCATCACCTTCCCTTCAACGCGCGCGCCGGGAGTCAAATCGTGCATTCGATTGAGCGCGCGAATGAAGGTCGACTTGCCACACCCCGACGGTCCGATCAACGCCATCACGCGATTGATGGGAACGTGCAGCGATGCGTCCTTGATCGCACGGAAGGAGCCGTAGAAGACGTTGAGCCTTTCGACGTCCATCTTCCCCTGCACCGTGAGCGCCGCCGGGTTCTCAACGTCGGTAAGCATCTTTTCCGCCGGTTCGTCGTGCACGGCCGTCAAGCCCGTTCTGCGTTAAGAACGTTAAGACGCACTACACTACGCTCCGCTCTCTCGCTTGATGCGCATGATCGGCAGCCGAATGGTAAATGCCGTGCCGCGCCCGAGCATCGATTCTGCAGAGATCGCACCGCCGTGCGCGTCGACAATGCCCTTGACGATCGCCAGCCCTAAGCCCGCTCCGCCGCTGCCGCGCGTGCGCGAACGATCGACCACGTAAAAGCGCTCGAAGATATGCGGAAGGTCTCGATAAGGAATGCCCTCGCCGGTATCGCGAACGCGCAGAACCGCGTCGCTGTCTCGCGCGTCGATCTCGACGCGGATGCGGCCGCCACCCGACGTATGGCGAAGCGCGTTGTCGATCAAGTTGACGAAGACTTGTGCCAAACGGTCGGGGTCGGCCTCGACGCGCACCGGGCGAAGCGCCGCCATCTCAATCGAAATGCCCTTGTTCGCGGCCTGCTGTTCGAACGAGGCGACGATCGGTTGCGCCACTTCTTCTAGGTCGACGTCGCGCAGATTGAGCTTCAGCTGGCCCGATTCTGCGCGCGCCTGCTCGAGCAGCTGATCGACGAGCGCGCTGAGGCGATCGACCTGCGCGAGCGCCTGCGGTACGAAAAGATCGCGCGCCTCCTCTTCGGGCGCCTCGAGGACCGTTTCGAGCATCAACTTGATCGAGGAGAGTGGCGTGCGCAGCTCATGCGAGACGTTGGAGAGAAACTCTTTACGCGCCCGATCGAGACGTATGAGCCCGGTCTGGTCGTCGGAAAAGATGACGACGCGCCGCGAGTCGGTGCCGTTCTCCGTGAGAGGATAGACCGAGACCCTGTACGTCCGCTGTCCGGAAGTCCCGGTCAGTAGCAGCGGCGCGACCGACGCTTCACCGCGCAGCGCGTCGCCGATTCTCCGCTCGAGTTCGACGTTCGGAATCGCCTCGATGACGTGCAAGTTGAGCGCGCGATCCGGATCGAAGCCGAACGTCGTTCCGGCGGCCGCGTTGGCGAACTCGACGTGACACGTGCGGTCGACGAGCACGACGCCGATTGGCAACGCACGAACGAGCCGTGAAAACGCGTCGTCGATGGCAATCGGCGCCCCGGCCGGGTCGACGTGCGGTGCCGGTTCGAGTTGCGTAACCGCCTCTGTCGCAATCGCCTCTCGCCGCGACCCCGCAAAAAGACGCGCTCCGAGGAGTCCGGCGGCGATCCCGACGACGAGCGCGGTCAACGACCACTCGAGCGGGGTCAAGCTTTGAACATGTAACCGCGGCTGCGAACCGTCAAGATGTGTCGCGGCGAGCGCGAATCTTCTTCGATCTTTTCGCGCAGCCAGCGAATGTGAACGCTGACGGTTTGCTGCTCGCCTTCGAAGTCGTAACCCCACACCTTGTCGAGCAGCGTTTGTCTCGTTACCACACGGCCGTGGTTCTCCATGAGCACGCGCAGCAGTCCGAACTCCTTGGGAGCGAGCGCGACCTCTTTGCCGCGCACCGTGAGCTGCTGACGCGACGGGTCGAGTACGATCTCGCCCAGCGCGATGGCTTCATCGTGACCGGGATGCATCGACGCCTGCCGGCGAAGACGAGCCTTCACTCGCGCCAGGAACTCGTGCAGCGCAAACGGTTTGGTGACGTAGTCGTCGGCTCCGAGCTCGAGCGCCAGGACCTTGTCGATTTCCTGATCCTTTGCGGTCAACATGATGATCGGCACGGGGCTGAACTTGCGAATTTCCTTACAGGCTTCGACGCCGTCGAGAACCGGCAGCATGATGTCGAGCACGATTAAGTCGGGCTGCTCGCGCTGCGCCATTGCAATCGCGCTGCGCCCGTCCCCGGCGGTCACCACCGCGTAGCCGCTGCGCTCCAAGTTGAAGCGCAACGTCTGGAGAATCGCGGACTCGTCGTCCACGACCAGAATCTTCTTATTGAATTCGGGGCTCTTAGCCGGCGCCGTGCGCGGCGGCTTCGCTTCCGTTGTTACGTTCATACATCTTTCCGATCGCGCTGTAGTCGAGCGCGCCGTCTCCTTGAGCGGAGCGATTAGTGTAGAGCTGATACGCCAGCCCGGTGGCCGGCATGGGATGCTTGAGAGCCCGAGCCGCATCGAGCGCGGCGGCGAGATCCTTTCGCAAGAGATCGAGTGCGAATCCGGCGTCGAACGAGCCGGCGAGCCACGTCTTCGGAAGCCACTCCGAGAGCAGATAGTTCGAAGCCGTCGCCGAGGCGAGCACCTTGCGCACGGCATCGAGATCCGCACCGGCTCGTCGTGCAAAGATCAGGCCTTCCAGATTGGCGATCATGACGTTCGAAATGATAATCTGATTGACGAGCTTTACGGTTTCACCCATTCCGGCGCCCCCGAGATGGTGCGGCGTCCCCATCGCGCGCAAGAGCGGTTCCGCCCGAGCGAACGCTTCCGGCGAGGCTCCCACCATGATCGTGAGCGTCCCTTCGCGTGCACGCGCCGGGCCGCCGCTGACTGGCGCATCGACGAAGTCCACGCCAATTTCCGCAAGCCGATCCGCGAAGCTGCGCGAAGCCACCGGCGAGATCGTCGACATATCGACGACGAGCAGGCCGCGCTTCGCTCCTTTCGCGACGCCGCGCGCTCCGAAGAGCGCGTCCTCAACGTCGGGCGCATCGGGCACGCACAGAATGACGGCTTCCGCACGAGCCGCGAGCTCTGTGGGGTCGGCCGCTTCGCTTATGCCTGCGGCACGTAACCGCTCGAGCGCCGCTCGCCTCCGGTGAACGCTTGCAATAACGTCGAAGCCGGCCCGCTGAAGCGCTGCCGCCATTGGCTCGCCCATCGTGCCCAATCCGACGAATCCGACACGCGCAATCACGACCGGCCCTTTGGGCGCAGCCTCAGGATAACCTTCGGGGGGCGGCGAAGGCGCTGGCTACGATGACTGCAACCGCCACGCCAACGACTGCTCGCCCCACATTCGACGCAATGAACCTTTCGATAGGAAAGCGCACTCGTCTGCACCGCTTGATGTACGAGCACGGTCCCGCAAACGGCACGCTGATGATGCTACCGATCGACCAGGGTCTCGAGCACGGGCCGGTCGACTTCTTCGACAATCCCGATGCGATCGATACGGATTGGATATACCGGCTGGCGGTCGAAGGCAATTTCTCCGGAATCGCCTTGCACGTCGGTCTCGCTGAGAAGTATCAGAAGAAGTATGCGGGCCGCGTTCCGCTGCTGCTCAAGGTTAACGGTAAGACAAACATTCCGTCCGACGACGACGCGGTCAGTCCGATGACGTCGTCGGTCGAAGACGCGATCCGGCTAGGCGCCGACGCGGTCGGCTATACGCTTTACGTCGGAAGCCCCGCGCAAGAACTCGATATTGCCCAGTGCAACGAGGTGCGCCGCGATTGCGATCGCTACGGTATGCCGCTAGTGATCTGGGCCTATCCCCGCGGTGCGGCAGTGAAGGCAAAGGGCGGGATCGATTCGCTCTATGCCGTGGACTATGCCGCGCGCGTTGCCTGCGAGATGGGCGCCGACGTCATCAAGCTCAACGAGCCGGTTTGGAAACCCGACGACGCCGCGAAGCTTCCCAAACCGTACGACACACTATCCTTTGACGACATCGACGGGCTGCGCAAAGTCGTGAAATCGGCCGGCCGCAGCCTCGTGCTCGTTTCCGGCGGCAGTAAAATGGGCGACGAAGCAACGATTCACAAGGCGCACATCGCCATGGCGGCGGGCTGCGTGGGTCTCATCTTCGGACGCAACACGTGGCAGCGCAAATGGGACCAAGCACTCAGCATGGCGTCGCAAATCCACGACGTCATGAACGACTACGGCCAAAAACAGCCTTAAATAGGCTCGCTCGAAACCTAGTCTCGCTTCGGGTCGCTCGTCGCGCCACGTCCTGTGGCGCTCCTGCTACGCCGCGCTCGCGCCACCTGCAGAGGTTAGCTATCACCTCCTGTGAATGGCGCTCGCGTCGGAGTCCCCGAGCGAGACCAGGTTTCGAGCGAGCCTATCTGATTAGTGTGCGGTGGCCTGCGTCGCGCATTGCGCGCATTGATAGCCGACGGCGCCGCCGTGCTGCTGGGGAACCATCTGTTCGAGCGAGCCGCGGCGGCCACAGATCGCGCACGCATACGTCGTCCGCGACGCGGCGTGTGCGGGCGACCCCGATTCGTGGCGCTTTGCCACCCAGAACGACGCGTAGATGATCAAGCCGACGGTCAGAGGCGCCCACGCGAAGAACGAATCGAAGGTGCTACTCGAGATTTCGGCGATCACTTCTTAAAGTACTCGGCGTTTACTTCCGTGTAGTTCTGCCACTTCTCCGGAACGTCGGAGTCGGCGAAGATCGCCTCGACCGGACAGGCCGAAACGCAGGCGCCGCAATCGATGCAGACCTCTGGATCGATGTAAAGCATCTCGTCTTCATCCTTGCCGTGAATGCAATCGACGGGACAGACGTCCACGCACGACTTATCCTTGGTGCCGATACACGGCTCGGTGATGACGTAGGCCATAGATTTTCAGCTTCCCTCGGCGGAGGGCGGCGCCCTTCAGACCGCGGTCCGGCCTCGTACGAGGCGTAGAAGGAAGAGCAGCACGATCGCGCCGATCAGCGCACAGACAAAACTCGGAAGGCTGAACTCGAAGTGGGCTGGACTCACGTGGCCGAAGACGCGATAGAGCCAGCCACCGATGAGCGCCCCGAGAACGCCGACGATGATGTCGGCAACGCATCCGCCCGGGGCGGCGCCGGGCACGACCCAGCGGGCGACGAGCCCCACGATCAGCCCGAAGACGATGATCAAGATCCAACCCATCAACATATGTCGCGCTCCCCTTGCCCGACTACGACAGGGGCGCAGCCTCCCTTCGGTGCAGCTTTACCCATTATGAAGCGTACTTTCATTTGCCTGCTCGCAGCGTTCGCCGTCGCGACGTCCACCGTGTCGGCAGCGCAATCCGGTGCGACAGAAGTCACCGCATCGGGGACCGGCAGCGTCTCCTTGCCGCCAGACCTTGCGACGCTCGACGTCTCCGTG
>DATASC010000045.1:0-16221 GCA_036269355.1 Candidatus Cybelea sp.
GCGATCGTCAGAGAGTTTCCGGTCGTCACCGGAATCGGCGAACGCTCGTTAATGGTGATCCCCGCGTCTCCGACGACCGCGGTGAATGCGCCTAACCCGGCGACCTGCGCCCCTAGTTCGACGCCGATCTCGATCGCGCGAACCACACGGCGGTACACCTCCTCGCGCGGAAACTCCACTAGCTGCTGCGGCAAGAGCGGCGCCGCGACGAACCAGCCCTCGGTCTCGCGGCCGTCGGGCGCGTGTACGCCGGTGACGTGCACGGCCGCGTAGGAGGGCATCCACTCCATGATCTTGCGCAAGATCGGCTCGCCCTTACCCTTCGCTCCGGGCTCGTATCGTGCGATGTCCTCGAACGAGAGCGGGTGAATAACAAAACAAAACTTGTTCACGCGGTCGCCTCCGCCTCGGCTTCGCGCTTGAGCGCCGCTAGCATCATCTCGCTGTTCTCACGAACCTTCTTCTGCAGCGTCGGACCGATCAACTCGGCGAGGGTCGGGACGCCGAAGTCATAGTCGACCCCAAGCACGACGTGCGTGAGGCCGTCCCGGTGCTCGAACGTCCAGGCGCCTTCGAACTTGTCGAGATCGCCCTCGAGGAGTTTGTAGTCGATGCGCAGTGCGGCATCGTCGAAACGGTCCTCCTCGGTCCACTCGATCGGCGCTTCCTCGACGAGCGTCTTCCAGCGCGATATCACGCCGTCGTCGCGGCGCTCCAAGATCGTCACTTTCTCAACGTCGGGCATGAACTGAGGAAATCGCTCCTGGTCCTTTGCAAGTTCGTAGACGCGGCCGGCGGGGGCATCGATCGCGATTCTGCTCTCAACATACGGCATCGTCGCGGTTAAAGCGCGCCCAGCTTCTCATAACCGGTCGCGACCCCTGCGCGCAGCGCCGCGAGCGCACGATCGACCTCCGCTTCGCTGACGATCAGCGGCGGCTCCAGGCGAATGACGCGCTGCGCGTTGAGCGTCCAAGCGGCGGTGACGCCGTGCTTGAGCATTTCCGGAATGATCCACCCGCCGTAACCTTCGCTGGTCAGCTCCACGCCGACGAGCAGCCCTAATCCCCGCACCTCACGCACGACCGCCGGATACTCTGCGCCGATCGCCCGCGCACCTTGCAACAGGCGCCCGCCGCGATCGCGGGCCCGCTGCGAAAGTCCCTCGTCTTCGAGGACGTCCATCGCCGCGATCGCTGCCGTACATGCGATCTCGCTTCCGCCGAACGTCGACGTATGCAACAACGGCGCCTTGCCGAACGCGCGATGCCAAACGCCCGGACGCGCGATAAACGCTCCGACGGGAATCACGCCGCCTGAGAGACCCTTTGCCAGCGTCATCACGTCGGGAACGACGCCGTCGCGATCGCACGCGAAGCGATAGCCGCAACGGCCCATACCGGTCTGAATCTCATCGGCGATGAAGAGCGCGCCGGTCTTGTCGCAGACCTCGCGCACCGCGCGCAGATAGCCTGCGGGCGGAACGTGCACGCCACCTTCACCCTGTACCGGTTCGACCACGAAGGCCGCCGCGTCGCGCAAAACCTCTTCGAGCGAATCAGCCTCGCCGAACGCGACCCGATCCGAGTCGGCGAGCAGCGGGCGAAATGGCGTTTGAAACGTTTCGCGGCCGCTGACCGAGAGCGCCCCGAACGTCTTTCCGTGAAACGCATCGAACGTCCCGACGACCTTCGCGCGCCCTGTGGCCGCGCGCGCAAGTTTAATAGCTCCTTCGACCGCTTCGGTTCCGCTGTTGCACCAAAACGAGATCTGCAGATCGCCGGGCGCGAGCTCCGCGAGCCGGCGAGCGGCGCGGCCGAGCTGGACGTTGAACATCGTCTTGCCGGAGAGGGCGATCCGCTCCATCTGAAGGCGCACGGCTTCGAGAACCCGCGGATGCGAGTAGCCCAGCGTAAAGACGCCGTAGCCGCCCGCAAAATCGAGATACTCCTTTCCGTTGTGATCCCAAATCGTGCATTCGCGCGCGCGTACTTCGACAGGCGACCCCGAGAGCTTCATTACTCGTGCCAGCGGCGGATTGACGAACTCCTTGTAGTTCTCGTAAACTTCCGCCGCCAACGCTTCCGGCGTCGGCGCCCCGTAGAGATCCGTCCGCTCTTCGATCACTGCCGACCTCTTGGCATTGCAAATGGAGTGCGTGATTGAAATCGAAGCCCCTGTAGCTTAATTGGATAAAGCACGGCAATGACTAAGCCGGAGATGCGGGTTTGAGTTCCGCCGGGGGCAGCCGGCCCGGCTGAGCGCCTTGACGCGAACTGGTCCTTCGCGCTAAAGTCAGGGTGCTTAGTCATTGCCGATTCGTACGCTACAGAGAAACGAGGCTGGAGAAATCCGGTCTCGTTTTTTATTCATGCTGCCGCCAGCGATTCGCGTTCTAGCCGCGCGATCGTCTCTTCGATGACGCTCGTGGCCTCGACCGCGCCGTCGATGCGCATGATCCGTTCGCGCAGCGCGGCGGCGCCGGGAATTCCTTTGAGATAGAGCGCGACGTGCTTGCGCATCTGAGGAACCGCGCGCGCTTCGCCGAGCTCGTCGACCATGGTGCGGTAATGCACGAGCGCGAAACGCAACCGGTCGGCGGGTTCGGGTAGAGGGCGCGCGGGCCGTCCCTCCATAAGATCGCGAATCTGTGTGATGAGCCAGGGATTGCCGAGCGTCGCGCGGCCCAACATGATCGCGTCGACGCGCGTCGATCGCATCCGCTCGACCGCGCCGTGCGGATCGTCGAGATCGCCGTTGCCGATGATCGGGATATCGACGGAGCGTTTGAGGCGCGCGATGTGATCCCAGTCGGCGTGACCGCGGTAGAACTGTTTCGCGGTACGCGCGTGAAGGGTTACCGCCCGCACCCCGGCCCGCTGAGCGCGCCGGGCGACGTCGACGTAAACCAGCGCGTCTTCACTCCAGCCCAGCCGCATCTTCATCGTGACGGGACAGTCCACGGCCGCGACGACCGCGCGCATGATCTCCTCGCACCGGTCGGGATCGCGCAAACAAGCCGAGCCGCCGTTGGTCTTCGTAACCTTCGGAGCGGGACAACCGAAGTTGATGTCCACGATGTCGGCGCCGCACTCGCGCACTACCTTAGCCGCCAGCGCCATCGTTGCCGGATCGTCGCCCCAGAGCTGCGTCGAGACCGGCCTCTCGAGGCCATGTTGGTCGATCATCTCCATCGTTCGGCGGCTCCCGTACTTGAGCGCGTTCGAGGAGACGAACTCCGTAACGGTAAGACCGAGTCCGAACGGACGATAGAGCGCGCGCATCGTACGATTCGTCACGCCGGACATGGGCGCGAGAATCAGCGGCGGCCACACCTCGATCGGACCGATCTTCAAGGGGACGAATGCCATACGTCTAGACTTTACGGTGAAAGAGCTCCAATCCCACTAGACTCAAGTGCGGGTCGACCGCGTCGATGACGGGCGTTTGCTTGGCGACGACCTCGGCGAGCCCGCCCGTCGCCACGACGCGCGCGTCGATACCCATCTCGGCACGTAGGCGAGCGACGATCGCCTCCGTTTGCCCGGCAAACCCGTAAACGATCCCGCTCTGCAGCGCCTCGACGGTATTGCGCCCGATCGCGCGAGCCGGCGCATCGAGCGCGATTTGCGGGAGCTTCGCGGTCCGCCCGATCAGCGCTTCGATCGAGATTGCGATTCCCGGAGCGATGGCGACGCCGAGATACTCCCCCGCCCGAGAGACGGCGATGAAAACGGTCGCGGTACCGAAGCTCACGACGATGAGCGGAGCACCGAAACGTTCGCGTCCGCCGACCGCGGCCGCGACGAGATCGGCGCCGACTTCGGCCGGGTTCTCGGTCGCGACTGTGATGAGGCGTTGCGCCTGCGGTTTCAAGAAGCGCGGCGCTACGCCGAAAAAGCGCGCGCAGGCCGACTCGAGTACCGGATCGAGCTGCGGAACGACGCTCGCGATCGCGATTGCATCGATCGACTTCGGTGCGAGATCGCTCGTCGCGAAGAGCTGCGTGAAGAACACGCCGTACTCGTCGGGCGTCCTCCGTAGTTCGGTCGTGACGCGCCACGTCTTCATTAGATCGCTTCCGGAGAAACAGCCGAGTTTCGTCTCGGTGTTGCCGACGTCGATCGCTAGGAGCATGCCATTAAATCCTCCACGGCGTCGAGCAAGCGCGCAGCGAGTTCTTCTTTCCGTGCGGTTCCGAGGTCGCGGCGCCCGTCGTCGCCCCAGAGCAAGACCAGGGAGTTCTCGCCCGTGCCGAACCCACGCTCGCCGCGCACGTCGTTTACGGCGATCGCGTCGAGATGTTTGCGGCGCAGCTTCTCCCGACCGCGCGCTTCGTGGTCGCCGGTCTCGGCGGCAAAACCGACTAAGAACGTCGCGTCCTTGCGCTCGCCCAACGCGGCGAGAACGTCGGGGTTTGGAACGAGCTGCACCGTCAGTTCGCGACCGTCTTTTGCCAGCTTAGAATCCGACGAGTGCGCGGGGCGCCAGTCGGCGACTGCGGCGCTCGCGATGACGAGATCCGCGCCGGCCGCATGCTGCTGCGCTGCAGCGTGGAGCTCCTCCGCGGTCGTTATCCGTATTACCGCGACGCCGGGCGGCGGCTCCAACTGCGTCGGGCCGAGAAGCAATGTTACGTCGGCTCCGCGCAGCGACGCCTCGCGCGCAAGCGCGATCGCGGTCGCGCCGGTCGACGCGTTGCTCAAGAAGCGAATCGGATCGAACGGCTCGCGCGTCGGGCCGCCGGTGATCGCGACCCGCTTTCCACGCAGCGAGCTGCGCCGCGCGAGGGCGCGCTCGAGCGCTTCGATCAGCCGCTCCTCCGCGGCGAGCCGGCCGACGCCACTCTCGCGTTCGGCAAGAAATCCGCGCTCCGGCTCGACGAACTCGTAACCGCGCGCGCGCAACGCCGCGACGTTCGTCTGCGTCACCGGATCCTCGTACATCGCTTCGTTCATCGCGGGCGCGAGAATTCGCGGAATGCGCGCGGCCAGCAGCGCGGTGGTGAGCAGATCGTCGGCGATTCCGGCGGCGAGCTTGGCGATCAAATTTGCCGTCGCGGGTGCGACGAGCGCGACGGAGGCCTCGCGCACGAGCCGTATGTGCGGTATGCGCTCCGGCGCATCCCAGAGCGACGTAAAGACCGGACGCGCGGTCAGCGATGCAAACGTCAGCGGTGTGACGAAACGTTAGGCTTCGGCGGTCATCACCACGTCGACGACCGCTCCGCGCTGTACGAGCGTGCTGGTCAACGCCGCCGCTTTGTATGCCGCGATTCCGCCGCTGACGCCCAAGAAGATGCGAGCGCCGTTCATTGGCGCACCCAAATGTTGTCGATCAAGCGAGTCGTTCCGAAACGCGCCGCACCGATGACGAAGGCGGGCGGACGAAGGCGTTCGAGCGGTTCGAACGTCGAGGCGTCGACGAGATCGAGATAGTCGAGCTCCGCCGCGGTGCTGAGCGCGGCCTTGCCGGCGGCGACGGCCGCCTCTTTGCCGGCGCCGCGCTCGAGTGCCTCGCGCATTGCGAGCAGCGCGGCGTAGAGCGTGGGCGCCTGCGCCCGCTGCGCGGTATCGAGATACGCGTTACGGCTTGACATCGCTAAGCCGTCGCGTTCGCGAATCGTCGGCACGACCTCGATATCGACGTTGAAGTCAAGGTCGGCGATCGTCCGCGCGAGCACAACGCTCTGCTGCGCGTCCTTTTGTCCGAGAACGAGCACGTCGGGACGAACGATATTGAGCAGCTTCGCAATAACGGTGGCGACGCCGCGAAAGTGTCCGGGCCGGATCGCGCCCTCGAACACTCCGCCGATGGGACCGACGTCGATCGAGACGGCGAAGCCCGGCGGATAGACCGCGTCCGCGCCGGGTTCGAAGAGCAGCGCGACGCCGGCCGCGGCAAGCTTCGTCGCGTCGGCGTCGGGTCGGCGCGGGTATTTCGAAAGGTCCTCGTTCGCCCCGAACTGGAGCGGATTGACGAAAATCGACGCACCTACTGAGGCCGACCGCAGCCGGGCATGCGCCACGAGCTCGAGGTGGCCGTCGTGAAGCGCGCCCATCGTCGGCACGAACCCGAGCGGCCGCGGCAACGCAGCGAAGAGCGCGCGCGCCCGCGCAGTATCAGCAACCCGCTCCATGAAAAGCTACGCGCGTGTTACCCGCAAGATCGTGCGTCCCACGACGAAGGGAGCTCCGACCGGCAGCGCAACTGCGCCGACGACCGGCTTACCGCCGAGACGCGTTCCGTTGCGGCTTCGTAGATCGACTAATTTTAGCGAGTCGGCCTCGATCTGCAGACGGGCGTGCTGGCGAGAGACGTAGCGGTCGAGCGCCAGGCAGGCTTCGACGAGCGCGTCGTCTCGACCGATCGTGATCGCCTGCTCGAACGGCCAAGTCTTGCCGTCGAGCGGGCCGCTCAGCACTTCGAGCAGGTACATGGCCGCCAGCCCTTCTCTAACCGCGTCGGTGCCCTCCTGGCGAAAGGCCCGTGGTTGGGAATGCTAAGGAAGAAGCCGCCCCCGCCGATTACTGGAAATAGCGATGAAAGACCGAATTGACGATCTGCTCAACCTGCTTGAGGTCGAACCCGACCGCCTGCACGCCGCCGAGCTCCTCAACGCGCAGGCGTCGCTCGAACGCCTCGCCGGTAAGACGGTCGCGGCGGCAACGGTCGACGAAACGCGCGTCACGATCGTTACGCAGGATGGAGGCCGGTACCATTTTTACGGTTTCCTCGGCTTCGAACCGGCGAAATAGCATTCACGCTTGAAGGGCGTGCGCCGCGAAGAGCGCGCCGAGGTAAGCGTGGGCCGCGCTGACGCCGCCTTGCACGTACACTTCGAACGGGGCGCGCATCGGTGCGTCGCAAGAGAGCTCGATCGTCGCGCCACTCACGAACGATCCCGAAGACATCAGCACCGGTTCGGCATAGCCCGGAACGCGCCCGGGCTCCGGCCGAAACCGCGCGTTCACCGGCATCGCCGCCTGTAGTCCCGTGGCAAAGCGGCGCAGTGCGTCGGGCGAGCCGAGACAAATCGCCTGCACGATGTCGGTTCGTCGCGTCCCAGGCTCCGGATCGACACGATATCCGAGCGCTTCGAAGAGTGCGGCGACGAAGTCGAGTCCGCGTAGCGATTCTTCGACGATCTTCGGAGCGAGGAAGAGCCCCTGGATGAGCGCGCGCCCAGCGTGCAGCGTCGGACCGAGCGAGTCGGCGAGTCCGGGCGCATAGATTCGGGCGGCAACGCGAGCGACGAGCGCGGCGCGCCCCGCGACGTACGCACCCGCCGGCGCGAGCGATCCGCCGAGGTTTTTGATGAGCGAGCCCATGACGAGGTCGGCACCGGCATGCGACGGCTCGCGCTCCTCGACGAGTTCGCCGTAGCAGTTGTCGACCAGCGTCACCGCGTCGGGCGCGACGCGCTTGACGCGCGCGATAGCCTCTTCGCACTCCGCGACGTAGAGAGACCTGCGCGGCGCGTAACCTCGCGAGCGTTGAATGAAAACCGTCGCCTCCGGATCTTGCGCGAGCGCTTCTTCTACCGCCGGAAAATCTATGGCGCCGTTGCCGCCTAGTGCGATTTCGCGGTAGACGACGCCGTGGTGCACGAGCGACTCGGCCGCGTCGGAAATTGCGTTGCGCAACGTGTCGTAGGGGCGACCGGTGATGGAGAGCAGCGTTCTGCCGGGCGGGGTGCAGGCCGCGAGCGACGCGACGATCGCATGCGTTCCGCTGACGATCGAGAGGCGCGCGAGCGCGCGCTCGACGCCGAAGATGCGTGCGAGCAGCGACTCGTAGCGAGCGCGCGCGGCATCGTCGTAACCGTACCCGGTGGATCCGGCGAGGTCGCTCTCGGCGATGCCTTCGTCGAAGAACGCTCGCAGCACGGCTGCGGCGACGCGCCGCTGCGGATCGTAGGTAAGCGTAGCGACGCGTGCCTGTGCGGCGAGCGCGGCGTCGCGAACGCGGCCGTCGATTTCGAAGCGTTCGCAGAGCTCCGCGATCATTGGGTTTGTGCCGCGACGTGGCGTTCGTACGCGCGGACGAACGGATACCATATCGCCGTCGCCAACGCGACGTTGATCGCGGCAAGCACGACGGCGCGAACGTCCTGCGTCGCCAGATACGTCGAGACGAACGTCGGTACCGACGAGGGCACGTAGAAAGCAGCACGGGAGACGAATCCCAGCGCGACTGCCCCGTAGGTAACCGTCGCGAGGACGAGCGGCGCGCCGACGAACGGCAGGACGAGATGCGGATTGAACACGACAGGTGCGGCAAAAAGCAGCGGCTCGTTGAGATTGAAGAGCGAGGGTAGGAACGTCGCGCGTCCGACCCGGCGCAAACGCGGAACGCGCGAAAGCGCCAACAGCGCGGCGAGCGGAAGCGTCGCGCCCGCTCCGCCGGGAAAGATGAAAAGAAACAGCGACACGACGACGACGTACGGGAGCGGCGCGTGCACCGTAAAGGCGTGCGTATTCTGCATCTGCATCGTCAGGTAGACCGGCGTTACGATAGCGGCGAGCATTGCGGGTCCGTGGACGCCTGCGGTCCAGAGAATCGTCTCGATCGCGACGATGATGATGAGGGCGAGATAGGTATCGCCGAGTCGCGCGATCGGATGCATTGCCGCCGCGATCGCACCCGGTAACGAGAAATGCGCGGCGGCGAGGGCGGCAAACGTACCGATCGCAAGCAGCGCGCCCGCGTAGTCGGCAATCGCCGGCGAGAGACGCCGGCGCGCGATAGCAATCCACGCACCGGTGATTCCACAGCTCAAGATAGCGATGAAGAGTCCGGAAGCACCGAGGAAGCGGAGATAGGCAACCGGATCGGGGCCGAACGGCCGGGGTAGCGCCAGCAAGAAGCCGCCGATGCTTCCGGCCAGCAATGCCGTTGCGCCGTACCGAGCGGCCCGCGCGAAACGAATCGGAAGCACGACGACGAGCGCCGCCGACATGACACCAAAGGCCGGCAGCAGTGCAGAAGCGATGCGCAGCCCGAGCGACGCGCTCTGCGGCGCACCAGTACGAAGCTGGAGAGCCAGGATGGCGACGAAGGCCGCCGCTAAACCGATGAAGCTCCAAGGAAGCGCCTCGCGAACCGCGACGACGAAAGGGAGTTCTCCGAGGCGGCGCATGACCGGCACCGCCCGCGCCTCGAAGGCGCGAAACGCTTTAGAGCCGGCGGACGACGGCCTCGACGCGACCGACGATCTCGACATCGCTCGCGTAGATTGGCGCCATCGCTTGATTCTCCGGCTGCAATCGGATCCGAGCGGCCTCGCGGTAGAAGCGCTTGACGGTTGCTTCGCCATCGAGCATCGCCACGACGATCTCCCCGTTCTCGGCGCTGCGCTGGGGGCGAACCAGAATCAGGTCGCCGTCGAGGATCGCCGCTTCGACCATCGAGTCGCCTTGGACGCGCAGCATGAACGCATCGGCAGCGCGCGGGACAAAAGCGTTCGGCAGGACGAACTCGCCCTCGATATCCTCTTGTGCGGTGATCGGTACGCCGGCCGCGACGCGGCCGAGAATCGGCACCACGAGCGCGTCGGCCGCGGCACCCGGCGAGCCAGCCGAACGCAGGGCCCGCGGCTTCGTCGGATCGCGGGAGATGAGCCCGCGCCGCTCGAGCGCCTTGAGGTGCGCGTGGATCGTCGAGGACGAGGAGAGCCCCACGCGTTCGCCGATCTCGCGCACCGACGGCGGGTAGCCGTGCTCGACGGTAAAAGCCCGAATTACGTCGAGAATGCGCCGCTGCCGTTCCGTGGCGGGCTTCTCCATTGTCTCTTTGCGCATGTTCCTCCAACCAAAATGCCAACCGTATGGCACTCAAGACCGCTACAACCCTATCACAAATCCATGCACAAGGCAAACATACGTTCGAGCTCTCTTGACAAGCCGAGGCGCCCGCATGCTAAAATATGGGGGACGAACAGGCGTTTGGCACTACATATAGGCGCGGGAAAGGGGTATAAGGGTCACATGATCGTCCGACGGAAACGCTTCACGCTAATGCCCGCTATCGCGTTAGCCGCCCTCGCGCTCATGGTCGCTCTGCCGACCCTTTCCAACGTACGCCTCTACGCAGCCACTGCACGGCACTACGTCACGGTGACGGTCCAACCGGGCGACTCGCTCTGGTCGATCGCCGCTGCTCATGCCGGACCGACCGCCGATGTCCAGGAGGTCGTCGACCGCATTAGCGACGTCAACCATCTCGGGTCCGGAACGCTCCAGCCCGGCGAACGCCTCCGCATCCCGGAATAATCCTTCGATAAACTCAGGATGACAAGAGGCGGAACCCTGCCCTAACGGCGGGATACCAGCACGACGCTGTGGCCCTGGTGCTCGTCGAGAAAGGCGAGCCCTTCCATCATCCATGAATCTAGCCCGGTACCTGAGTGACGGGCGACTTCACGTACGACGTGAAGGCGGTCCTTAAGCCAGCCGAGCTCCGCGCGCGTCGTCGTAGGGAAGATTGCGACCTCGCAATCCTCGCACTGATAGCCGTACTGCGCTATGGCTTCGCCATCGAGGTCGCCATCGAGTCGGAGGCGAGCTTCAACGTCGTCTGAAACGTCGAAGTCGAGTTAGCCTCAGCCCCACCGTAAACCCGGTCGACGTTGTACTCGTCGATACTCGTCGGCACGACCTTGTTGAAGTCGTAGCCGATCTTCGTTTCGATGTTCGTGCGGCGCTCGCCGGGGCCGTGCTGCGTCACCTCGCGCGCTTCCGTAATCTGCATTATTCCATTGGCGTTGCTCGCAATGTGGTAATCGGCAACCGTCGAGACCGTTGAATCGCTCGTTTGGATCTTCCAGTGCGAGTTCTCGTCAATTTCGCTCGGATTGATAAAGTTCGAACCGAGGAAACGCAGCAGCGTGTACTCCTCGCTGTTCACCGTCGCGTTGGGGTCGCAGACGATATTCGTGTTCCCGTAGACGACACACATAGCCGCGCCGGTGTTACGCCCGTTCGATCCGTGTTCGCTGATCGTCAGCACGAGGCCGCGGTCGGATTGTTTGCGCAGGATGTTGACGGTGATCTGCCCGGAGTCGTTAAGATTGCCGGCATACGTTTGCGATGCGCCTCTCGAAAGTCTACCGGTATTATCTGTCGTTGCGGCGTTTACGCCGTCCTGATCGTTCGTTATGTCGCCGGTCTGCTCCACGTCGAACGTGAAGCTATAGACGAGCGTTCTCGGCATCGTCGCATTCGAGACGGCCAGCGCCGGACCGGCGCTGCAAAAGCCGAAAGAGAGAATGCAGAACGATATCGCAATTTTCTTCATGTTCGTCACCGCGGGAAGATTGCGCCTCGCAATCCTCGCATTGATAGCCGTTGGGTTTATGGCTTGGCCATCGAGGACGCCATCGAGTCGGAGACGAGCTTCAACGTCGTCTGAAACGTCGAGGTCGAGTTAGCCTCCGCCCCGCCATACATCCGATCGACATTATACTCCTCAATGCTCGTCGGTACGACCTTGTTGAAGTCGTAACCGATCTTCGTTTGAATGTTCGTGCGGCGCTCGCCGGGGCCGTGCTGCGTCACCTCGCGCGTTTCGGTGATCTGCATAACTCCGTTGGCGTTGCTTGCAATGTGATAATCGGCAACCGTCGAGACCGTTGAATCGCTCGTCTGGATCTTCCAATGCGAGTTCTCGTCAATTTCGCTCGGATTGATAAAGTTCGAACCGAGGAAACGCAGCAGCGTGTACTCCTCGCTAGTCACCGTCGCGTTGGGGTCGCAGATGATATTTGTGTTCCCGTAGACGACGCACATTGCCGCGCCGGTGTTGCGCCCGTTCGATCCGTGCTCGGCGATCGTCAGCACGAGGCCGCGGTCGGCCTGCTCGCGCTGGATAATGACGGTCATCTGCCCAGAGTCGTTGAGATTGCCGGAATACGTCCCCGATGACCCGCCCGTAGCGCGTCCATCGGCGCCCCCGGACGTCGTTGCCGCGACCCCGGTTTGATCGTTGGTGATATCACCGGTCTGCTCCACGTCGAACGTGAAGCTATAGACAAGCGTTCTCGGCATCGTCGTATTCGTGACGGCCAGTGCCGGCGCCCCGGCGCAAACGGCGAACGAAAAAACGCATAGCAAAATAGCAAGATTTTTCATATTTCGCACCTCACTGAGAGTGATTCTGGTTGACGCCGCAGAGCGTCGCCACCTCGCCGACGGAAGCGGCGAGGTCTTTCTCGCGTGCGGCCGTCTCCTCTTGCACCGACCCAAGCACGCTCACGACGCGCGAGACCGGATTATAACCAATGGCCAAGCCGGGCATCGCCGCGACGTCGACCTGGTACGGGTTCGGGGGAAGTCCGGGCGAGTTCGGATCCGACTGTGCCTCGAGCCCGCCGTTCGGCGGAGGCGTCATGTGGCTCGTCGTCTCGTTTGCGTTGATCGAGTCGATGTACTCTTCGCCGGCATGCTGAATGTCGCCGAGCTGCTGCGTCGTGACGAAACCGTTGATCAGATCGAGAGAGACGCTTTGCATGGCGATCGTCTTGAGCAGCTCTTCGCGAATTTTCTTCAAACGCTGATCGTCGGAGGCATCCCCCGTCGGTTTCGAAAGATCTTCGACGAGCTTTTGGGTCGCGATGACGTTCTGCGCGAGGCTCGGGACGAGCTGCTCCATCTGTTGAAGCGCCATGTCTCGACCGGCCGACTGATAGTTCGTCGTATCGTAGCCGGACTTCGGGTCGGAGCTCAAGATCGCGTTGCGGAGATAGTCGTTGAAGATCGGCTGGCTCTTGGCGATGTCGCGGTCGTCCTCGAGCAGCATGCCCACGACGGGAGCGATGGTGTGCTGAAGCTGCGCGCAGATCGGCCGGGTGATGACATAGTAGATCTGTGGCGGTTTCGTCGGCTGCGGAGACGGAAGTGCGGCAGCTTCCGCTAGGGACGCGCCAAGCGGCCTCGACGGAAAGGCGAGCACGAAGAGAAAAGCGGCCACGAGTGCCGGCACGAGCCTAGGCATTGGTTTCTCGATTCCCGGTTCTCACCACAAAGAAGAAGGGCCTGCCGAAGCAGGCCCTTCTCACTCGGGATTCAGAGTTCTCTTCTAGAGCCGGATCGATCCGGATATGAAGAGGTTGAACGGCAAGTATCCACCGCTCGTGTTGTTGTCCTTGGGTAGGTACGACTGCGTCTCCCACGCCATCGGCGTCGGATTGGCATGCTTGTCGTACGGGCTCGTGCCGTTATAGGCATTCGCCGTATAGAACCCGTTCGGGAAGTAACCGCAATAGGTACCACCCGCCGGGTAGGCGCTGCTCGCGTTCCACGGCTCCGCCGTTCCTCCAAAGCATGCATGGAAGAGTCCGGCGCCCGTCAACTGCAGCCGAATCTTGGGCGAGATATCGTACGTCGCTTGCAGGTTACCGATGATGATGTTCGGTTGGGTAAACTGTCCCAGCGATGCAAACGATCCCGTCTGCGGATTCGGGATGTAGAGGTACCCTGGCGCCGCGTATTTGCTGACGGTTTGCGCCTCGGCGCTTATGATTGAACGGTAATCGCACCAGTTCGCGCTACCCGGCTGACCGAAGTGCGAGTTATCGGCAATCCCACTCTCACCCTGATTTTGGAGGCACGTACGCGGGTCATCGCCGATCACGTCGAGTGGACTTCCATATGGGGCGCCCGACTCGAACTGGATGCTCGGGGTGATCGCGAGTTTGTCGTGCCGCCAGTTCGCGAGGATCGTCGCGACCCACGGCGTGTTGTAGTAACCCGGAGCGTTGTTCACGCCGCTCAACCCTAATGCCAACTGCCCTTGCGGATACCAGCCATTCGGATCCAAATACCCTTGCAGCGGCTTGTTGTAGTACATGTTGTAAATAGCGCCGGACTTGTTGCAAGAGACAGGTACGCCGAAGCCGCCCGCCGCTGTCGTCGACGGGTTAATCGCGTAGCACTGCGAGCCGCCGCCCGCTTTCGTAAGCTGGTTATAGTTGGCAATTGCCTGGTTGGCCTGAGCGATCTGGCTCTGGCCAAGCAGGTTTTGGAACTTGACCTGCGATTCCGTGTAGGTCAAGGCCAGCGTACCCGACCAACCGTTCCGGCTGAAATCGCCGTAGTTAAGCGCGAGTTCCGAACCGTACGATTGGGCGATACCAACCGGGATCTGGGTGACGAAGCCGGCACCGATGAAGGACTGCTGTTCCCAGTTCGACGTCGTGTTGTAGAACGGGCTGACCTTCAGGCTCCACTGCGTTCCGGCCATGTGATGTTCGTAGGACACACTGTACTGTCCCGACGTCATGCCCGGAATCGGGTGGAACGGCGACAGGAAGCCGGCGTTCATGAAGTTCGTCCAGAGGCTTACAGCGCTGCCGCCCCGGTAGAGGTAGTTGACCGAGGCCGAGATCGGCGGCTCTGCGTACCGGCCAGCCGAGAAACGCCAGACGGTATCGGGCGATTGCGTGAAAGTGCCCGAGATGCGCGGTTCCCAGTAGTTCTGGGTGTACGAACTGGGATAGTTCAGTGTGAAGGGCTTATTGGTCGAGCCCGGATGCACGTAACCCGCGGCGCATGCACCGGTCGTTAGAACCGGGGTAGGAGGCGGAGGAACGCCTGCGTTGAGCGGGTTGTTGAGAACCTGACCCGTGTTGTAGTTGTAGCACGCGTAATCGTTGATGATTTGCGCGTAGAACGGATTCTGCCCCTGGCTAAAGCCCGACGGCAGGTTGTAGGTGAAGTTGTCGTAGCGCATCGCGAGGTCGAAGAGCCATTTGTCGTTCGGGCGCAATTGATCGGAGAGCGCCGCGTTGTAAAGCTGCGGCTTCACAAGGTTGAAAGTACCCGACGCGTTACCGTTCCAGAGCGTCGACCATTGGGCCCCCGCTCTCGCGGCCGGAGTTCCCGGCGGAGCGAAGCCGGTCGGGCCACCTTGTGCGTTGCAGTAGTAGGAACCGACTTGGCACGTGCTTCCGGTGATACAGCCGTTCGCGGCAGGCTTTCCGGTCACTGGATTCCAGCACGAGTAAACCCCGTTGGTTTCTGAGATGTAGCCGATCGGCGAGGCGCCTGCATCGTAGCCAGTATTGTTGAACCGGGAGACGTTCGCTTGCGTGTAGTTCCCGGTGAATTGAATGAGGTTCTGGTCGTTGATCTGATTCGTATACTGCAGCTGCCCGCCGGAGGTGTGCGTGATCAGATCGTAATTCGGCGCGACGCCCGTAAACGGATACTCGAACGCGAGCGGGCTCGATCCGGAGATCGGGCCGTCTTCGGTCCAATCCGAGAAGAACGTGTACGCGTACACGCGGACGAACGACCGCGGGTCGAGCGCATGCGTGTACTGCAACTTCACGATCCCGGTGTCGTTGTTCGTGAGGTCGGAGAGATTGTCCGGAATCGTTCCGTCGAACGAGTGCGGCGGGCTATTAGGCTGCGAGTAGATCATCGTCGGCGAGACCGAAAGCCCACCGGTACAGACGCCGGAGGCAGAGACCGTCTCGCAGCTCGCTATATGCGAACCGAAGGGCAGATTGTAGGTGATGGCGTCGGTGTACTGCGCCCGATAGGGGCCGGAGATGCCGAGACCCTGCGGCGAGTAACCGTACCATCCAACCTTCGCGAGCCCGAAGTTCGTGGCTCCCGGCCCGGCATCGTTGGGTGCGGAGAGGAAGTACGACTTCAGGGCGGACCCGCTCCAGAGCAGCTGCACGTCGTCGCGCAGACCGTTATGATGCGGGATTCCCATGTGCAGGTTGACGATATTCTCGCGGTCGGTAAGGAAATTCTCGGCTCCCAACAGTCCGTTGAACGGAATCAAGCACCCTGGTGCGAGATCTCCGCCCGGTGCGTGCAGATAGCTGTCGAATGCGTAACCGCCAAAAAACGTCTTGTCAAAATATGGGTTGAACTCTTGTAGCGAACCGAGATTGTTCGAAGTACAAGCGCCGAAGGCTCCAATACCGAACGGATTGCCTCCAACACCAAAAACGCCGGCGATCGTACCCAGAACGCTGTACCCTGAGAACGGGCCGCCATAGGCGTTCATTCCTTGGCCGCCGTCGTTTTGATCGATGTAGCGGAAGGCTTGGTTGTAACCGCTCAGACCGACGTAGTACGAGAAGTTCCGGTCGGGGGTCGACCCGCCGGCCTCGACGCCGAACTGATGGTAGAAGGCGTTCGTTGCTAGGCCGCCCGTGATGTTGGCGTAGCCCGGGAAGGTACCGGTCTTGATGACCTGGTTGAT
>DATASC010000046.1:0-16002 GCA_036269355.1 Candidatus Cybelea sp.
TAGACGCGAGACGTCGACGACAAGCCCGGTATTCGCCGAGAAGCCCGCAAAACTGTGGCGACCATTACGGATTGAAAAACTCATCCCGAGTTCGCGCGCGAATTTGATGGTTTGTGCGACGTCTTTTGCATTCGCGACAATAACGACGGCTGCAGGCAGAACGTCGGCAAAGTGCGCATTCCATGGCTGGCTTTCGATGCCATAGACGGCATCGGAAGGCACGACTACGCGCCCTTTGATCAAAGACTGAAGAGCATTGAGGCCAGACGGCGCCGGCGCGCTCGCGACGGAACACCCCGACATTGAAACGCCCACCGTCGCGAAAGCTGCAGCCGAAGCTCCCGACTTTAGAAACCGGCGCCGGCTCAGCAATCGCATCTGAAACCCTTCGCCGCATGCCGCCAGTCACCATCCCGAGCGGCGCGTAACGCGCGTCGAATGGCGACGCGACTTAAACGCGCCTCGCAACTAATTGCCGCGACGCTAATGGGCAGCGTTAACGCGACTTCGCGAGCTAGACCCTTCCGCGAGGTTAGGCGCCGCGCGTGATGTCGAATGGGAGGCCTTTACCGGAAACGCCGCGATCGTAATTCGGCGAAGACGAAACAGCAATCGCGAAAACCGAGCCGCTCCACAGGACGAGGGCAGGCAAGCGCGTATTTCGAAGCGTTCGTTAGTCCGAATCGCTCCCGCGCCGAAGGACCGAGCCCGTGCTCCATACAAATGCAGTCGCATAGTCGCGTTGCGCGTTTAACAGGAGGTTTAGTGCAATGCCGCGGATTTTTTCGTTTTCCGTATTGCTCGTTGCGCTGGTATTCGCAACCGGAGCGGCGGCCGAATCGCCGAGGGGCGCACACCCATTTGCGGAACCGGTGATTCTTTCGAGTAAAGACGGAGTGCTCGAGGTGACGCTGACGCCGCGCCAGACGACCGCTACACTCGATACGGTCGCTCAGCCCGTTAAGCACATGCTGCTCTTCGACTATTCCGTGCAGCGCGGCACGTCGTCCGACGGCCAAATGTCGGGCGGACACATGTATCCCGCACCGACGCTGCACGTCGAACCGGGCGAACGGCTCATCGTTCACATCAACAACGAGCTGCGCAACCTTTCCATTCCGGATTATTACGATCCAAAATATACGCCCGTCGGGCAGACGGTGCCGAGGTATCCGACGATGCTCACGTCGTCACCAATCAATCTGCACGTTCATGGCGCGCACGTCAGCCCGCGTGGAAATGCCGACAACGTGCTGCTGCACATCGATGCCGGGATGTCGAATACCTACGTTTACGACATTCCCAAGAACATGACGCCGGGAACGTATTGGTATCACAGCCATCTTCACACGCTCACGGCGATGCAGACGTACTTCGGGTTGGCCGGAATGCTGCTCGTCGGGCGCGCCGACAGCGAGATCCCGCTGGTCACGCAAAATCACATTCCAATCCGCACGATGCTGCTGCAGTACAACACGGTCTTCGATCGCAAGGACGGAATGGCGCAGATCACCAACCCGAACTGGCCGCAGTGGGTGAGTACGCTGATCAAACCCGAGGGCAACCAGCTCGCCAACGGCACGTACCGTCCGCTCCTCGCACCGGTGGACTTTTTGCGGTCGAAGAAGGGCACTCGGTGGGCCACGGTATGGTACGCCGGACCGCTTTCGATCGCGAATCAGCGCGGACGCTTCCAATTCATACCGATGAACTTGCAGCGCTTCACGCCGTTCGACAAAGAGGGGCCCGTCATGAAGGCCGACCTCGCCCTCCCCGACTACGAACGCGACACGCAGTTCACCGTAAACGGCCAGTTCGAGCCGGATCTCGCCGTCAAACCCGGACAAACCGAAGTTTGGGTGCTCGCGAACGTCAGCGACATCGCCTACATGAACGTGCGGCTGACGGAAACCGCGACCGGCTATCATTCCAAGATCGCGGTGGTCGGACAAGACGGCCTCGCCTACGGACGAGTCGAGTATCCGCACGAGATGGACGGAACGGAACTGCTGATTCCGCCCGCTTCGCGTTATGCCATCGCCGTAACCATGCCGGACAAGGGCGGCCTGCGTTTGGAGTTGCCCGGCCTGGGTTCCGGCGCGCGCGCGCTCTCGGCACCCGGCATCCTCTACACCAACGACGGCACGAAGAATCCCCCCGCACATTTGGGATCGTTGAGCGTTCTGCCGGAGTCGATCAGCTACGCCGACGGGTTTTTCATGTTCCCGTCACAGACGCTGCTCAACGCGGTCCCCGAGGCAGGCCGAGGCGTGACGACCGCGTTCGTCCCCGGACAGAAGCTGGATGCCCCGACGCCGTTCCACGATCTCTCCCAGACCACGCCCGACGTCAAGCGTACCTTGCTCATCAACGGCGGATTTCTAAACAACCACGCCAGTAAACAAGATCCCAAAGCGTTCGTCTATGCGTTTTTTGGAAACGCGTTTCCCAACGTGCCGCTGATTCAGGCGCGGCTCGGTTCGGTGGAAGAGTGGGACTTCGTTAACCACAATAACGACGCGCACCCGATTCACGTGCACGTTAACGACTTCCAAGTCACCGCGTACGACGACCCGACGACCGGACTCAAGCTCGGGCCGCAGATGCACGGCGAAGATAACGCCAACGTCCCCGCCCCCCTGCTCGGGCCCGAAGAGTCGGTGATCCAGCCCGGTACCTTGTCGATGCGCACGCACTTCATCGACTACCTGGGCTTGTACGTGCTGCATTGTCATCGGCTCAACCACGAAGATAACGGGCTGATGATGCTCGTGAACGTGATTCCCGCCGTCTCGGACTACGCGGTGGCCGTTCCGGGCTCGCCGGGTCATCCGGCGACCGTTAACGTTTTCGACGGCAACGGCGACCGTCTGATCGGGACCGTGACGCCGTTCCCCGACTTCTTCGGCACGCCCAGCGTCACGATGGGCGACGTCGACGGTGACGGCGCGTACGATCTCATCGTGGGTGCCGGCAAGGGTCACTCGCCCGAGGTCGTTGCGTATTCGGGCGCAGCGGGGGCGGCAGGCAAGCCGTTTACGACCGAGCTCGCGCGCTTTCAGGCGTTCGACGCCGCGCAGACCGGCGGCGTGAGCGTCGCATCCACGCAAATCGACGGGCGCGCGCCGGACAACATCATCGTCGGTTCGGGCGCCGGTGCGAAAGATGAGGTCCGCGTCTTCAGCAGCGACCTTCCCGCGGTCGGCACCGCGCCGGCGGCGTTCGCAACGTTCGAGCCATACGGCGACGACACGTCCGGCGTGAACCTGGCCGCCGGCTTCGTCGACTTCCTGACCGGGCGCAACAGCATGGTAACCGCTGCCGGCCGCGGCGGTCACGTCAAAGTATTCTCGTATTCGCTGATGACTCCGATCGGTGCGCCGCCGGCATGGCCGAACAATCCGGGCACGCCGCACCTCGATGCCGACTTCATGCCGTTCGGCAACACTTACAGCGGGCCGATCTCGGTCGCGACGGGTTGGCTCGCCGGTCAGTACGGCGGCGCTGAAGCGATCGCCGCGGGCCAACTTTCCGGCGGGGGGACGGTAAAGGTTTTTTCAACGACGACCTCACTCGAAGGCGCTCCGAAGATGTACCTGCATAGCGCGATGATGCACGAGCTCGCGTCGAATTTCGGCGAAATAGCTTCATTTAAACCGTTCGCCGGTGCGCCGGCGGTGCGCGTCGCGACGACTTCAACGACGATTGGCGCCGATTTGCTCGCGAGCGGCGGTTCCGGCGATAGCCTGAAGATCGAAAAGTACCGCTTGCAGCGGTCGAATCCGAACGAGCACGAGCTTACCGCAACGCCGGTGCACGCCGTGTGGTCGGGAAGCGGAACGGTGCCGGCGGTCATCGGCGGAGATTAGTGGAAAGCACGCTGTTGCTCTGTGCGCGGGTGCTCGGGGGGAACGAGCAAGAGTTCCGCGCTTGGCAGGCGCGCTGGCAGAACGCGATGCTTCGGTCTCGCGGCGCGCGGAGCTTCGAGGTGCTGCCGCAGACGCCCGACCAAGATGAGACCGTAGGCATCGCGCACTTTGCAAGTATCGAAGCGTTGCGGGTCTGGCGTCACAGCGAAGCGAATCGCGCGCTGATCGACGAGGCGCGCGCGTACGTCGAAGGCGGAACGATCATGCAGCTCGCCGGCAAGGCCGCCGCGGAATACTACGTCCAGCACAGCGCGACTGAAGTGATTATCACGCGTGTCAAGACCGGCAATGAAGAAGCGTACCGCGCGTTCGCGGACCGCATCCAGCACGCGCAGCAGAAATTTCCGGGTTACATCGGCTCGTTCGTCCAGCCGCCGCAGCACAACGAAACGGGTTGGACGACGGTGCTGCGCTTTCAAACCGAGCGGGATCTCGATCATTGGCTGAGCTCGCCGGAACGAAAGGCGCTGCTCGAAGAATCAGCGGATCTCATTGAGGGCTTCGAAGCGCAGCGCGTAAACACGTCGTTCCCGGGTTGGGTGCCGGCCGATCCGTCAACCGGCAAGCCGCCGAATATGTGGAAAACCGCGGGCCTCGTGCTGCTCGTGCTCTTTCCGGTCATCATGCTCGAACTGCGCTTTCTGAACCCGCTGCTGCGCGCGGCGCACTTTCCGCCCGCTCTTGGAACCTTTACCGGTAATGCGATCAGCGTTGCGCTCACCACCTGGCCGCTCATGCCCCTGGCAATCCGCGCCTTCCACGCCTGGCTTTTCCCCGAAGGCCGGCCGAAGTGGCTGGTGCTGACGAGTCCGGGTATTTTGCTGGCCTGTTATCTCGTCGAGCTCGCCATTCTTTGGAGGCTGCTGTAACGGATGAATCTCAATACGATCGCCGAGGTCAAACGCCCGCGAACGCTCGACGAAGTGCAGGGATGGCGCGCGGGCAACGCGTGGCTTGGCGGCGGCACGTGGCTCTTCTCGGAACCGCAGGTGCACACCGACACGTTGATCGATCTCGAGACACTCGATTGGCCGGCGTTGCGCGAAGACGAGACGGGCTTGGAAATCGCCGCAACGTGCCGAATCGCCGAGCTCTACGCGCTCGAACGCGAGGAGCGATGGGCTGCATCGCTGCTCATCGGTGAATGCTGCCGCTCGTTCCTGTCGTCGTTTAAGATCTGGAACGAAGCGACGGTCGGCGGCAATATCGTGATGTCGCTGCCGGCCGGACCGATGATCTCGTTAACGGTCGCCCTGCAGAGCGAGTACGAGTTGTGGCCGCGCAGCGGCGCACCGCGCCGCATCCCCGCCGCCGACTTTGTCACCGGCGTTCATGCCAACGCCTTGGCGGCTGGCGAGCTGCTTCGCGCGATTCACGTTCCGTCGGCCGCGCTTCGGAAACGACACGCGTTCCGCCGGGCGTCGCTGACGCATCTGGGCCGTTCGTCGGTTCTGCTGATCGGCACGCTCGGGGACGAGGGCGTACTCCTCGCCATCACCGCCGCGACCGTGCGGCCGATCCAGTTGCGTTTTGCGAACGCGCCGGCCGTGCAGGAGCTCCACGCCGCAATCGATGCCGCGATTCCCGCCGAGCTCTATCTCGACGACGTGCATGGCTCGCCGGAGCACCGGCGCCACCTAACCTACCACTTCGCACGGGAAATATGCGAGGAGTTGTTCGCGTCGTGACCTTCACGATCAACGGCAAGCAATATTCGGCGGCACCCGCGCCGGGGCAGTGCCTGCGCACGTTCGTCCGCGACCTCGGGTGGTACGGGACGAAGAAAGGCTGCGACGGCGGCGATTGCGGCGCGTGCACGGTGTGGGTCGACGAAAAACCGGTGCACAGTTGCCTCTATCCGGCGTTTCGCGCCGACGGCAAGCAAGTTACCACGATCGAAGGTCTCGCGCAGCCCGACGGCACGTTGCATCCCATGCAGCAGGCGTTTCTCGATGCGCAAGGGTTTCAGTGCGGCTACTGCGCCGCCGGCATGATCATGACCGGAGCGGCGCTCAGCGACGACCAGAAGCACGATTTGGCGTGGTCGATGAAAGGCAATCTCTGTCGCTGTACCGGCTATGGCTCCATTCGCGACGCGTTTGCCGGAACGAAGAACGTGGAACGCGACGTCGCCGGAACGTCGAGAGGGGAAAGCGTCCCGAACCCCTTTGCGCGCGACATCGTGACCGGGCACGCCCGCTATACCACCGACGTCCCTGCGCTAGAAGGAATGCTGCACCTCAAAGTGCTCCGTTCGCCGCACGCACACGCGCGTATCACACGGATCGACAAGTCCAAAGCGCTGGGCGTGCCGGGCGTCGTCGACGTGTTCACGTGGGAAGACGTTCCGCGCAAGCTCTACACCACTGCCATACACGAAGACAATCGCGTCGACCCCGACGATACGTACGTGCTCGACAACGTCGCCCGCTTTGCGGGTCAACGCATCGCCGCCGTCGTCGCCGGCACCGAAGCGGCCGCCGAGGAAGCCGTCCGTAAGCTGGAGGTGGAGTACGAGATCTTGCCGGCCGTTTTCGATCCGGAGGAAGCGATGCTGCCCGGTGCTCCCCGGCTTCACGATAAAGGCGAGTTCTCGCGCGCGATGCATCCCGAGCAGAATATTTTCGTCGAGATGCACGGCGAGATCGGCAACGTTGACGACGCCTTGGCGCAGGCCGACGCCGTGTACGAGGAGACGTATTTTGCTCCGCGCCAGCAGCACGTTCATTTGGAAACGATGCAGGCGATCAGCTGGAAGGGTGACGACGGCCGCTATCACATTCGCACGAGCGTGCAAGGCCCGTTCGTCGTCAGATCTAAACTGTGCTTCCTTTTCGGTTTGAACCTGTCGGATCTGCACGTCTTTTGCGAACGCGTCGGGGGCGGCTTCGGCGGCAAGCAAGACATGATGAGCGAGGATTTGCCGCTCCTGGCAACGATGAAAACCGGCCGTCCGGTCAAGTGGGAGTTCACGCGCGAAGAACAGTTCATCGGCGCGACGACCAAGCACCCGATGAAAGTCCAGCTAAAGCTCGGTGCAAAAAAGGACGGAACGCTCACGGCGATGCAGTATCGCGTCGTCTCAAACACCGGTGCTTACGGCAACCACGGGGGAGAGACGCTCGCCAACGGCATGTCCGGCCCATGGGCGCTCTACAAGTGCCCTAACAAGAAGGGCGACGGTTACGCCGTGTATACTAATACCCAATGTGGCGGCGGTTTTCGCGGCTACGGCACGTCGCAGACGACGTTTGCACTCGAGTCGGCGATCGACGAGCTCGCGCACATGTTGGACATCGACCCGATCGCGTTTCGGCGCAAGAACATGATTCGCCCCGACGACAAGCTCGAAGCGGCATTTCCGGAGACGAGCGACCTCACCATCGGCAGTTACGGATTGGATCAATGCATCGACGCCGTGGACCAGGCGCTGGCCGAGGGGGGAGGGCGCAGCAAACCGGACGGAGACCAATGGCTGGAAGGCAGCGGCGTCGCAATCGCGATGCTCGATTGCGTGCCGCCGACCGAACAGCGTTCCGGCTGCGAGATGGAGCTGCTCGAGGACGGACGCTATCATTTCAATGTCGGATCGACCGAGATCGGCAACGGGTTGGTGACGGCACAGCAGCAGGTCGTCGCGCAGGTCATGGGCTGCTCGACCTCACGCGTTTCGCTGCTCAACGCCGACACCGATAAAACGCCGTACGACAGCGGCACGTTCGCTAGCGTCGGCATGATGGTACCGACCAAAGCGGTCGAGTATGCGGCGATCGCGTTGCGCGAAAAGATCCTCGACTACGCCGCGCGCGTTACCGGCGAGAAGCTCGAGCGCTGCCGTATCGAGGACGAGCGAGCGATATGCGGCCGCCACAAAATGCTGCTTACCGAGTTGTACGCCAAAGGCGCCGCGGAAGGCGTCGAGTTCAAGGTTTTTCGGAAAGCCTACGGTGCGCCGCGTACGGTTGCGTTCATGGCGTACGGCGTGCGGCTTGCGGTGCATCGCGTGACCGGCGAGATTACCGTTTTATACAGTGCTGAAGCGGTGGATGCCGGCGTCGTCATGAATCCGCACCAGCTCCGGGGCCAAGTCGTCGGAGGCGTCGTGATGGGTGTCGGCTGCGCCCTGCAAGAGAAGATGGTATACGACGACGCGGGTGCCGTGATCAATCCAACGCTGCGCAACTATCGGATTCCGTCGATGGCCGACGCTCCCGTAACCGACGTCTTCTTCGCGAACACGCACGACGCAATCGGGCCGCTCGGCGCAAAATCGATTGCGGAGAATACAAACACTCCGGTTCCGCCGGCAATCTGTAACGCGCTGCGCAACGCGACGGGAATCCGTTTCACGAGTTTGCCGCTCACCGAAGACCGCATTTTCGCGCGGCTGGCGGAGCCGACGCCCCCTACAAGGCCCGTGGTGCGCTGAATAAAGAGTAGCGGCGCCGGCCAGACGTAGGGACGCCTCCCCATGCTGCGACCTCCGACGGCGTGCTACGTTCGTCGCGTGCCGGTCTCCGACGTGCTCACCACCGCTCTGCTCGAGCGCCTGCGGCGTTTGAATCCTGCCGAACGCACGGTTTTAATGCGCGCGTCCGTGATCGGGCACCGCTTCAGATTCGCCGTGCTGACCGCAACCCTCGCGTTGGCAGAGGAGCGCGTGCGAGCAGCGCTGGAGACGGCCTGTGCGTTGGAATTGATCGCGCTTGAAACGCCCCCCGGCGATTGGTACGCCTTCAGGCACGCACTGATCCGGGACGTTGCCTACTCGGAGTTCATCGGTACTCGCGTGCGTCCGATTCACCGGCGCATAGCGCGCGCACTCGAGCGCTGCGCCGACGATCGAGGAAACGCCCTCGACGATCTGGCTTACCACTCGTGGGCCGCTGGAGACATCGCGCGCTGCTTGCGATACAACGAACTCGCCGGCGACCGGGCGGTCGCCGTTTTTGCGAAGGAGGAAGCCAAGAAATATTACGCACGTGCGCTTGCGTTCGCAGTTCCGGATTCGCGAAAATACCGGCGCTTGTCGGGCAAGCTTGCGGCGCTGGGCGCCGAAATACACCCCAGCGGTGATTGTTCGACCGATCCTGTGCCGCCCGTTCGTTGGACGCCGGGCTGAGCTTGCTTTTCTGCGAGAGCGCCGTCTCGAGGCGGGAGCTTCGCGAGGCGGGTTAGTCTTTATCGCGGCCGACGCCGGCATGGGAAAATCGCGACTGATCTCCGAGTTTTGCGACGCATTGGCATACTCTCGCTGGCGCATCACCTACGGTCCGTGCCGGGAGTTCGGCGGTCGCCCGTACGGTCCGATCTTAGACGCGCTGTCGAAACTCGACCCGAGTGCCGCCCAATTGACGCACACCGAGTCGAAACGCCAATACTTCGACGAGATCGTCGAGCGCTTCGCCGAGATCGCCTCGCGTAAGGCGCTGGTCGTCGTTATCGAAGATCTGCATTGGGCGGACGCGGCGACGCTCGATCTGCTCGCGTATCTGGGCTTAAAGCTGCAGCGAATGCGCGTGTTCGTGCTCGCCTCGTTTCGACCCGACGCGCTGCACCCCGAACATCCCGCGGCCGCGGGAATCGAGAAGGTCGCACGGTCGGCACAGGCTTCCCGCATCGACTTGCCTCCGCTCGAGGGAAGCGAGCTGAAGAAGTTCATCGACGAGGCGCTATCGGGCGTCGAGTTGAGCCCGGAGAAACGGCGAGCGATCGCGCTTGCGGGCGAAGGCAACCCGTTCTTCACCGAAGAGTTGCTCAAGAACGCGGTCCAAGGCGTTGCCGACCGTCGCAGGTCCGGCAGCGCCGGCTCGGTGCCGCAGAGCGTGCGCGCGACCCTCGTCGAGAGGCTCCGGCCGTTTGAAAGCGACGATCGCCGCATTCTCACGCAAGCCGCAGTCATCGGAAGAACCTTTTCCCTGGAGCTCCTCGCTTCGGTCGCCGGCGACGAGCCCAGCCGCGTGATCTCAACGCTGCGCCGTGCTCGCGACTTTCAGCTCATCGAGGAACTCGAGCCGAGCGTCTTCCGGTTCCGCCACGGCCTGACGCGAGAAGCGATCTCCGGCGATTTTTTGCGAACGGAGCTGCGGCCGCTTCATCGCCGCATCGCGCTGACGTTGGAAGGTGCTTCCGGCAACGAACGGTCGATCGCCGCGCTGGCCTACCACTCGTGGGCCGCCGGCGACGACGAGCGCTGCACTCGATACAACGATCTTGCGGGCGACGCCGCCCGGCACGTACATGCGCATGAAGACGCCATCGCGCTCTACGAGCGCGCGCTCGAACCGAAGAGCGTCGACGCACTCGCCCGCGGTACGATTCTGGAAAAAGTCGCGAATCTGCGCCTGGTTACCAGCACGCGCGAAGAGAGCGAGGCGGCGTACCGAGCCGCCGCCGATGCGTTTCAAGCCGGGGGAAACTTCGAACGCGAGGCAGGCTGCCGCGTTCGCGCGGCCATGACCGCCTATACGATCGCCCTTTCGGATACGACCGCCCCGCTGGAACAAATGCTCGCGCGGCTCGACGCCGGCGAACGTCTCGCGCGAGCTCGGCTCCATCTCGGTATCGCCTGGATAACGGCTGCGTTGCGCTTTCCGTCGCGCGCGCAGGCGCATCTCGCGCAGGTCGACCTGCGAACGCTGACGGTCGCGACGGACGTCCGGGTGCGCTACCATCACGTCGCCGCGATCGTCGCCACGGGACTCGGCGACGCAAACGGCTTGCGGCGGGAGCACGCGGCGTGGCTCGATGCGGCGCGAGAGCACGGTGCCGGCGCGGTCGCGGGGGTCTATTACAATGGCGCTAAGTATTTTGCGACCTTCGGCTTGCACGAGGAAGCGCGCGAAAGCATCAACGAGGCGCTGCGTATCGCGCGCGAAGTACGCAACCGCCACGCCGAAGAGTGCGCGTACGCGACCGCGGCGCTGTGCTACGTCTTGAGCGGCGATCTGCAAGCCGCGCGTGCGGCGCTGGAGTCCGTTCCGACCACGGCGGACAACCGCGTTAACATTACCTTCGCGACCGCGGCAGGGACCGCGGTTGGAACCTATCTCGGCGATGAGAATCTCATCGAAACGTGGTTCGACGGCTTCGAAGAGACGATGGTCGCGGCCCCGGAGATCGAGTGCGGCTACGGTTTTGCCGAGGTGATGGTTCGGCGCAAGCGGCGCAAGGATGCCGAGGCGTTCTTGCATCGCGTCTTGCCCGATTGCGAGCTCGTCCGCGGCGAGGTGCTCGCGATGCTCGCGATTGCACGGTATGGAGCGCCCGGCGATCGCGCGCGGGCGCGCGAGTATCTCGTGCGCGCGAGTCAGACCGGCGACTCGCTCGAGCGTCCGGCTCTGGCGCTCTTCGATGCGATCTGCGAGTGCGACGGCCAGCCCGAACGGGCACAGCGTCTGGCGCGCGCCGCCGCCGAGGATTTCCGGCGCTTTCGCACGCCGCTGCTCGAGGCCGCCGCGCTCGAAGTTGCCGGAGACGTCGAGTCGGCGTTGTCGCTCTATCGCCGATGCGGCGCGGCCTACGACGTGCGCCGGCTTGAGGGCGACGGCTCGAACTTGGCGCAGCCGCTCGGGGCGTCGAGCGATACGACGAAGCTGGCGGTTCTCTCGGATCGCGAACGGGAGATCGCCGTTCTCGCCGCGCGCGGGCAATCGAACTTGGAAATCGCCGGCAGCCTTTCCATCAGCCACAAGACCGTCGAGAAGCATCTTGGCTCGGCCTACCAAAAGCTCGGCGTCTCGTCGCGCCGCGCGCTGCGCTCGTACGTAGAAAATCGTTAGCCGTTGCCGGAGGCTGCCAAGTAGGGTCGCCCACCCATACTCCCGCGCGCGCCGCTCCCGTACGATGCCTTGGGACGGCCCCTTTTTGGGGTGCCGCCGACTTTGAAAGGGAGCGTCGTCTAATGGAAGCCATACGAAAAATCGCGACAGCGCTGATCCTCATGGGATTTCCGCTGGCGTTTACGAGCGGCTGTGCTGCGCCCGGCGGCACGTCGATCGCGCCGGCCTCGCCCGGCCAGCAACCGGCACAGTCGAGCGCGAAGCAATCCGTGCATTTGAATCCGAATGCCGGGACCGCGAAATGGGCGCAGTTCGGTTACGACTCCGGGCACAGCGGCTACAATCCGCTCGAAGATACGATCACGACGCAGAACGTGTCGAGCCTTCAGACGGCTTGGAACGATACGAGCATCATTCAGCCGGGCGGGATCGTCGTCGATGGAGGCGTCGCGTACGTCAACGACATGGGTCAGTCGAACGAAGGATTGTACGCACTCGATGCGGCGACCGGCGCACAGAAGTGGTACGCGAATCTCAATCTCAACGGAAGCTGGGGTGGGATGACGCATAGCGTGTCGGCGGTCTCCGGTAACGTCGTGGTCTCGCCGTGCAGCAACGGCTCGTCGAGCCCGTTCCTGACGGGCCTCTGCGGCGTGAATGCAAGAACCGGCAAGATCCTCTGGACCTACTATTGTTCGCAGTATCAGGGCGGTGGCTGCAGCGGCATCGTCAACGGAACGTCGCCGGCAGTCTACAACAAGCTCGTCTACGCGCAGATCACGCAAGGCGTCAACGAACAGCCCGACACCGAGGCGCTCGATCCGAAGACCGGAAACGTCGTGTGGGACGTCGCGGGAATCTATCATTGTCCCGATGGCGGCGACGCGAGCAGCGATCCTTTGCCGGCGGCCAATGGACTCGTCTTCGCCGTGCTCGCCTGTCAGGGTCCTTCGGGTGCCACGGAAATCTGCGCCCTTTCGGCTGCATCGGGAGCCGAGGCGTGGTGCGACACGACGAGCAACATCTACGTCGGAGGACTCATCGCCGGCGCCGGCAAGTTGTACGTGGTCGAATCCATCGGCAGCAACACTGTGGTGACCGCGCTCGATGCGACGACCGGCACGCAGGCATGGACGGCGAGGCTGCCCGGATCGAACTACGCGAAACTCGCGACGGCGAATAACCGCGTTTTCGTCAACGACGGCGGTATCGGTATCTTCGCGCTGTCGGCACACAACGGCAGGACGAAGTGGAGCTACACGGCAAACGCGAATCTGACCCAAGGCGGCGTTCTGTCGGTCGCCAACGGTATCGTCTATGCCGACGGCGGCGGCGGAAATAACGGTAACGTGGCACTCACCGCACTGAACGAGAGCACGGGCTCGCTCATCTGGACGAGCGGTTCGATCGGCAATGGCGCCGCGCCGGTCACCCCGGTGATCCTCAACGGGACGGTTTATGCGGGATGCTATACTCTATGCGCGTTCGCCCCGTCGCCCTCGGGACTCCGCAAGAAGTAGCAGTCTGGAGCAATCCGGAGCACCGGGAAGAAGGCCTGCGTTCGTACGTGCGATCGCGGGCCTTCGGCTTATTGCTGGGCGGCTGGGCCGTCGACCGCCGCCATTGGAATGGCAATGCCGCCGTGGCCCGCGCCGAGCCGGCGAATCTTCTTGCCGGTCGCGTAGTCGAGGACGTATAGATATTGCCAGTAGTTGGTTTCGTCCGATACGTACACTCGCTTATTGGCCTTATCGATCGAAACGAAGAGCGGCGTCCCGAAGTGTAGCCCCAAGCTGCGGTTCACCTTGGCGTATGGTGGCTTCGAGACGACGACCTTTTCGCCCACGCCGTCGGCAATGATGAGATTGGCCTTATTATCGAGTGCGATGCCGCCGGCGGAATACACGTGAACGCCCAACTCGATTCCCGGGCAGCCCGCAAGGCCGCCCTTGAACTCCTCGACGCGCCCGCCTTGGCTCTTCGAGTTGAACGTAACGAAAACGTCGCCGGCGGAATCGACCGCGACTCCGTACAAACTTGAAACCGCGCAGCTATGCACTACGGTGTTGCTGTTTTGCGCGTACTCGTTCACGACGTCGGAGTCGGTATATATCGGCCGGTCGCCCTCGTACAGGTCTCCCTGACGGTCGACCGCAACGGAAAGCGGCTGCGTCATTCCAGTCGAGTATGTAAATGAAGGCTGCGAGACTCGCGGCGCATACTCCGTAACGTTTCCTCCGGCCCTGTTCGCTACGTAGAGGTTGCCCTCGTCGTCGAGCGTCACTCCGAACGGACCGTTGATGCCGGCCGTGATCTTCCCATCCGGATCGTAGCCCTGGTTCTTCAATAGTATGATGTCGCCGCGCATGTCGTCGGAGACGTATAGGTCGTCGAGCCCAGCGTCTTTACGCGCCGACGCGAAAGAGTTTCCCGGTGGCGGCGAGCTTAGCGGCGGAGCCGAGCACGCCGCGAGAAGAGCGGCAAGGGCGACGCCCACCGGCGCTCGCCGTGATAACGTCTGCATGAGAGAGCTCCTTCGACGCAACCGCTGGCTGCTTGCGCGGTACTTCGGCGAGCTTGGACGGTCGCTTTCGATGTTTTCAGGAAACGCGGAAAACTACGGCCCGAGGGCGATACCGATCGGCAGCGCAAGGTACGATCCGCTCACCACTTGCTTGGGCGTTTGCTTTCCTTCGAGTGCGTCGAAGACGAAGATCGACGGCGGTCCATTCGCGTTCGACCCGCTCGTCGTGTAGAGCACCGAGCCGGCCAGCGCGACGCCGACGGGATTCTTCAGCGACGGGCTACTCGAGGAGATCGTGCGATTCGGCTTGCTTTTGCCGTTGGCTCTGCGGGAGTAGCCCAAGACGTTGTTATCGCCGGCGTTGGCCGCGTAGAGCTCGCCGCTCGACTTGCTCACCGCCAGGCCGGTCGGAGAGTTCTGCTGGCCGGTCCCGACGATCGCACGGTAGAGGGTCGGCTTCGTTACCGGCGTCGTGAACTCGCTGATTTCGTTCGAATCGGAAACGTACAGATTGCCGGAAGCGTCGACCGCAACGCCGTTGATATCCGGGTGTCCGTCGGGCAGCGCGATCCGCTGCAACGTCTGCGCGTTGCCTTGCGCACCGGCCGCGTAGACGGCGACGTAGCCGTTCGAGAATCCACCGACGAACTCGTGACCGGCGCGATCCACCGCGACGCAGCTCGGTACGAACGGCAACGACAACTCCCGCTTGGGCTGATCGTAACCCGTGGCGCCCTTGTTGTAGACGAAGAGCGATTCGGCGTCTTCATCGGTCACGAACAATCCGCCGAAGCCGATGGCGATTGGACCCGGATTGTACGAGAGCACAAGCGACGACGCGGCCGGCGACTGCAGCGTACCGTCGGCATTGCGCACGTAGCGGAAAACCGATTTTCCGTACCAATCACTGAGATAGAGTGCCGTCGTTCCGGCCTCCGGCTTGAGCGACTGGAGCACCGACTGGTTTTGCGGCACTAGCGTCGAGGTGCCGGGCAGCGAGCCGCTTCCGCTGCAGCTCGACAGTAAAATCCCAAGGGCGAGCAGGGATAAAATCGTAGGGAATGATCGTTGCTGAAACATGTGCGCCTCCAAATCCGATTAGCTCTCGCGCTCTTTTCGTTCGCAAAGTCGAACCCTTGGGACCCCGCGCTCGGTCGAACGTAGCCCGAGTTTACGTCGGCTCAGCGTGCCAGGCTTACGCCGAACAGGTGCACGGCTGTATGCTGCAAATAGAGTGTCGGCAGGTAGCTACTTTCAGGCGATAAGGACGACGGTAATGAGAATTGCCTTGGGACGCGCGCGTAACGATCGCTTGGTTTCGGCATTGGCGCTGCTATTTTTGGCTGGCTGCGCAACACAGCAGCACTCTGGATTAATACCCTCGGGCGATCTGCTTCAGGGGCACGCCCGAGTCATTTCCAGTACCATAGAAGCCGGCGGAACGTCGTATGTCGTCGATCAGATGTATACGCCGGCCGAAGCGAACCTCGGGGGCATCGCGACTGGGCCCCACGAGCGTATCTGGTTTACCAGCGATGTCGGCATCGCAAGGTCGTCGATTACTGGCGACATGATCTATCTCCGCACGCCGTATTACGCGACATCGATCGTCGAAGGAGCGGATCAGAATCTGTGGCTGACGATCGTTGATGGCGAAATCGGCAGGCTCTCGGTCGAGGGCCATCTCACTACCTTTCCGATCGACCCCAAAGTCGGTGGCGCGAGGGCCGATCCATTTGCGATCACAAAGGGTCCCAACAATACATTG
>DATASC010000047.1:0-2132 GCA_036269355.1 Candidatus Cybelea sp.
CGCTGGCGCCGGACGTCGCGGTCGAGATTCTTTCTCCGGACGACCGGCGCGCGGACGTAGACGACAAGATTCGCGCCTATTTGCGAGCGGGCTCATCGCTGGTAATCGTCGTCGATCCGCTGCGACGCGTGGTGGAGCTTCACGATCCGCGCGCGGCCACGATCCTGCACGAACGCGACGCGATCGAGCACGCCGCCCTGCCTTGCTTCAATTATTCGGTAAGCGCCCTCTTTTCGGTGCTTCAGCGACCGTAGGCCGGGGCAGCGGCCGGGACTCGCAGCCTCCGGTTGACCTCGCGGGTTAAACTGTTGCAGTGAACGCGATCCTGGCCGACCTGCAAGCGCCCCTCGAACGCGACCCCGCGGCGCGGGGCTGGCTCGACGTCGTGCTCTCGTATCCGGGCTTCCATGCGCTCGTCGCACACCGCGTGGTCCACGCGCTTCACCGGGCAGGCGTTCCGATTCTGCCGCGCTGGCTTGCGAACGTCTCGCGATTCTTTACGCAGATCGAGATTCATCCGGGCGCGACGATCGGCAAGGGCATCTTCATCGATCACGGTTCCGGGGTGGTGATCGGCGAGACGGCCGAAGTCGGCGACGGCTGCACCATCTACCAGGGTGTCACGCTCGGCGGAACGAGTCTCTCGCACGGTAAACGTCACCCTACCCTCGGGCGTAACGTCGTCGTCGGTGTGAATTCGAGCGTGCTTGGCGCAATCGTGCTGGGCGACAACGCGAAGGTCGGCGGTGGCTCCGTGGTCGTCAAAGACGTGCCGGCGAACGCAACGGTGGTCGGCGTTCCCGCGCGAATCGTCATGCAAGACGGCAAACCGATCCGCGCCGTTCCAGAACGACCTCAGGTCGACATGCCCGACCCCACAGCGGATGCAATCGTGCGATTGCACCGCCAATTGGCGCAGCTCGAGCGCCGGCTGGTCGAGCTCGAGCAGGGCGAGGCAACTGGAGAAGAAGCCTGGAGTTGGGTCATATAGTCCGTGCCCTTCGACTTTGCTCAGGATTGCGCGCCTGCGGCGCTTGCCGCTAAGGTATTTCGTTTGAACCCTTCGACTTTGCTCAGGACTGCGCGCCTGCGGCGCTTGCCGCTAAGGTATTTCGTTTGAACCCTTCGACTTTGCTCCGCACTGCGCGCCTGCGGCGCTTGCCGCTAAGGTAACTGTTTGAGACTCTATAACACTCGCACGCGGAGCGTTGAGGCGTTCGAGCCTTTGCGGGCGAACGAAGTCCGAATCTACGTCTGCGGACTGACGCCGTCGGCGCAGGCCCACCTCGGCCATGCGCGGTCATTTCTCTTTTTCGACGTCCTGCGGCGCTATCTAACGCACCGCGGACACCAGGTGACGTACGTGCAGAACGTCACCGATATCGATGACCGCAGCATCAATACCGCGCGAGAGACGGGCGAGAACTACCACGACATCGTCGACCGTTATTATGCAGAGTTCAAAGCGTCGATGCGTAAGCTCGGCGTGCTCGAATACAGTCACGAGCCGTATGCGACGCGGTACATCGAGCCGATCCAGACGATGATCCGCGAGCTGATAGACGGCGGTCACGCGTACCCTTCGCAAGACGGGATTTACTATCGCGTTTCGACTTTTGCAAACTACGGACGCCTCGCCAGCCGCAACGTCGCCGAGCTCGAGGCGGGTGCCCGCATCGAGGTCGACGAGCATAAGGAAGATCCGCTCGATTTCGCGCTCTGGAAGTTCGCGAAGCCGGGCGAACCGCGTTGGCCGTTCGAGCCGTACGGCGATGGCCGTCCGGGGTGGCACATCGAGTGTTCGGCGATGGCACGCGCGCTGCTTGACCCCGAGGGTATCGGCTTCGACATTCACGGCGGCGGCGCGGATCTAATATTTCCGCATCACGAGAACGAGATCGCGCAGAGCGAGCCGCTCATGACGCGGCCGCCCATGGCGAACGTTTGGGTGCACGGCGGGCTCTTGCTCTTCGACAACCGGAAGATGGCGAAGTCGCTGGGGAACTTCGAGCCGCTCTCGGATCTCTTGCGACGGCACGACCCTCAGGCGATTCGCTGGCTCTTCTTACAAACGGGCTATCGCAAGGTGATGAACTTCACCGAAGACTCGATTTCGGCGGCCGCGCTCGGGT
>DATASC010000048.1:0-10072 GCA_036269355.1 Candidatus Cybelea sp.
CCGATCGCAAAATCCGAAAACCACGAAAGCGCGGTCGTGCGTTCGAGGATGTGTGCCACGATGAAGTTGACGACCATGCCGGAGGCGCCGACGATCCCGAATTTGAGGAACTGGCGAACGCCGCGCCGCCGGCTCAGGCCGCGCACGATTCCCGGCGCGGCGTCGTTACGCAACCCAGTACCAATCGGCAAAGAGAACGGTGAAGAGACCGAGCAGCGGAAGTGAAAAGGCGAGAATCACGTTATTTGCCCAAGGGCGCTCTCCCCAGCGTGCGAGAATCACGAACATCGGAAACAAGACAAGCGCGAAGCGAGGCATCGACATGAGATTTGAAGTGGACATCGGCACGAGAATCGACAGCGCCATGTAGGCGATGTATGAAGGCCGAAGCGCTTGCCAGCCGGCAACGAGAACAGCGATCATCAGCACGGTGAAGCCGATCTCGAGCGACTGATTCGCTACGAGCTGCGCTCCGGGGCCGTGAACGACTTTGCCGAAGGCGTGAATCAAACTGACCCAGGGGGGCGCCAGGTGGCGGTTCCAATGAATCTGCACGTGCGAGAAGTAGAGCGGGTCGGCGCGGAGCACCCAGAGATAGGCCATGTAACACGCGAGGCCGAGCGGAATCAGCAGTCCCGCGCAGAGCTCGGCGAAAGCCCGCGGCCGCAGCGGACGTTCTTGGGCCCACCACTCGATGACGAAGGGCACGATTAACAACACGCCCTCGACGCGCGTCAGCGCGGCGAGGAATCCAAATATGCCGGCCAGCCACCACGAGCGTCTGCGCATGTAATAGAACGATGCGACCGTGAGCATGAAGAAGAGCGACTCGGTGTAGACCGCGGTGAAATAGACGGACGTCGGGAAGATCGAGACGTAGAAGATTGCGCGGCGGGCCACCGCGCGGTCATACTCGCGCTCGAGGAGCTTGTAGAGGTAGAGCAGGCCGAAAAAAAACGACGCGTTGGAGATGAGCAAGCCCGCGATCAGGTGATTTCCGGCCAGGGAGCCAATTGCGCGGATCAGCAGCGGATAGAGGGGAAAAAACGCCATGTCCGTGCCGTAGTAGCCCTGCGTTGCGATATCCAGATAATGCACCGCGTCCCATCGCCCCCAGACGGCGAGCAGAACGTGCGACGACTCCTGGACGTGAATTCCGGCGCGTTGTCCGATGATCACCGCGGCGAGCTCGGCGATTACGATAATGGCCAGTCGCGTCGCCGCAAAGTCAATCAATACTTCGCGGACCGTTTGGTTGAATCGCGCAGCGATCAAAACCTTGCCGGTACATGCAAGGGTGAGCGCCACGAGGAACAGGCGGGCTCCGTGCGTGAGCTGCGGCGCCAAGACGAAGGTAAACCAGAGCAGCAAGAACGGCAGCCATGTGAGCGCGTCGTACTGCAGCGAGCGTGAGAGCACGATTCCTGCGCGACGCGCGAAATATTGTGCGTAGGCGGCCCAGAGCGCGAGCGCACCGATCACGCCAAGCGCGACTCCGGCGATCAGCCCGAGTTCGCCAAGCGCACCATGATGCCGCGGAACGACGAGCGCATACCAGCCGAAGAAACCGAGGGTAAGGCCTGCCGATCCGACGATTGACGGTGCAACCCAGCCGTGCAGGATGAGATTCCCAACCGGGGCGAGCCGCGACTGCATGGGTCGAAGGAAACGGGTGCCTGCGAACACGACATGCGTTCTTAACAGGAAATGCGCCGCTTCCCTTTGTAGTGGCGAATCAGCGATGGCACGTTCGATCATGCGCGCGCTGTTGGACCATCCGGTTCACTCGCTCGACTTCGTCAAGGTCACCGAGAGCGCGGCGCTCGCCGCCTCCCGTTGGATGGGTCGCGGCGAGCGCGACGCCGCCGACGGCGCAGCGGTCGAGAAGATGCGCGAATCGCTCGGCGATATGGACATCTCGGGACGGATCGTCATCGGCGAAGGAGAGCGCGACGAAGCGCCGATGCTCTACATTGGCGAGGAAGTCGGGACCGGCGGCAAAGAGGTGGACATTGCGGTAGATCCGGTCGAGGGCACGAATCTCGTCGCGAACGGGCTGCCCAACGCCATTGCGGTGATGGCGATTGCGGAGCGCAGCGGATTGCTTCACGCGCCGGATACCTACATGAAGAAATTAGCGGTAGGTGCGAAAGCCGCACAATACGTGCACATCGACGCTCCGGTTCGCGAGAACCTTGAGGCGGTCGCTAACGCGCTCGAAAAACCGATCAACGACGTCTGCGTGATCATACTGGACCGGCCTCGGCACGCGGCGCTGATCGAGGAGGTTCGAGCGGCCGGGGCGCGCATCCGATTGATCTCCGACGGCGACGTCGATGCGTGCATCGCCACCGCGATCGAATCGACGGGAATCCACGTAGCGATGGGAACGGGCGGGGCGCCCGAAGGCGTGCTAGCCGCGGCAGCGATCAAGTGTCTTGGCGGAAACTTCATGGGTCGTCTGCAGCCGCGCAACGAGGAGGAGGCGGCGCGCGCCCGAGCGATGGGAATCGAAGACGTCGATCGCGTTCTCGAGCTCGACGATCTCGTACGGAGCAACGACGTGATCTTCTGTGCGACGGGAATCACCGACGGCGATCTCGTTCGCGGCGTGCGATTCTTCGGAAATCAAGCACGGACTCATTCGATCCTCGTTCACTCCAGCGGAACGGTGCGTTTCATCGAATCGACCCACCGGCTCGGCGCCCGCCCGCACGGGCGGTAATGCGCGAACGGCATCGCCGTCACGACCTGATCGTCGTCGGCGCCGGTTCGGCGGGCTACGCGGCAGCGCGGACGGCGCGTGACGTAGGCTGCGACGTCGCGCTGATCGACCACGGACCCCTCGGAGGTCTCTGCATTCTGCGCGGCTGCATGCCGAGCAAGGCGCTTCTCGCCTCGAGCGATGCGCTGCAAGACGCGCGAGAAGCTCGTGCGCTCGGAATCGACGCGCAGCGGCTTGCGTATAACATGCCGTTTATCGCGGCGCGCAAGCGCGAGCTGGTGCGTGGTTTCGCCGACTACCGAATCGAGGGCATCGAGGATTTTCCCATGTACGCGGGCTCCGCGCGGTTTCTGTCCCCGACGCAAGTGGCCGTCGGTGAGAACACCGTTATAGAGGCGCCGAAGTTCGTCGTTGCGACGGGCAGCGTCGTAACGCCCACGGTCTTACCGGGGCTGGAGGAGATCGGCTATTCCGACAGCGATGCCGTGCTCGATTTCGAAGCAATACCGAAGTCGGTCGTCGTGCTCGGCGGGGGCTATACCGCCTGCGAACTTGGCCAGTTCCTTTCGAGGATGGGTTCGCGAACGACGATTCTCATTCGCAGCGGTCATCTGCTGACGGCGAGCGACGAGGACGTCGGCGACGCCCTGACGGGTTACTTCCGCGAAGAGGGTATCGAAGTGGTGACCCGCGCCACGCTCGTAGGCGCCGAGCGCCGCGGCTCGCAGAAAATAGTCCGTTATCTTCACGGCGGAATCGAGCGCGAGGCAGCAGGCGACGAGATCTTTTACGCTCTGGGGCGCGCGCCGAACACCGCCGGCCTCGACCTCCATGAAGCGGGCGTCCAAACCGAACCCGGCGGCGGCATCGCGGTCGACGATCGTCTGCGAACGAGTAACCCGAACGTCTACGCCGGCGGCGACGTGACGGGTGAATACATGCTCGTGCACGTCGCGATCTACCAGGGAGAGATTGCGGCACGCAACGCATGTTTGAGCGTCGACGAAAGTGCCGACTACGGCTTGATCGGTGCGCACACGGTATTCACCGATCCCCAGTTCGCCGCGGTCGGAATGAGCGAGAAGGAGCTGCGGCGCAAGCGCGTCGCCTACGTTACCGGGCGGTACGAGTTTGCCGAGCACGGAAAAGCGCAATGCTTAGGCAAGACGAAAGGCTTCGTCAAGATAATGGCCGACCGCACCGACGGGCGAATTCTCGGGGCCGCGGTACTCGGTCCCCAGGGATCGGAGCTCATTCACGAGGTGATCGTGGCGATGCGCTTCAACGCTACCGTCGATCAGTTCATGCGCATTCCACATCTGCACCCCACGCTGGCGGAGATTTGGACCTATCCCGCCGAGGAGTGTGCGGCGGAACTCGGCCGGCGAATCCCAGGCGACGAGCAGGTGGAGATGGCGACGAGCATCGCCGGTGAGTGACGAATCGGCGCGTCTGCGCGTCGCGGTCCTGCAGACGAAACCCTCGAAGGGACACTACGCGCGCAATCTCAGTGAAGCGGGCCAGGCGTTCGCGCAACTCGCGGGCGATCCGCCCGACCTGATCCTTTTTCCGGAAGCTGCGCTCACTGGATACTTTCTCGAAGGCGCGGTCTTCGATTTGGCCCTGCCGGCCGCAACGTTCGCCCGCGATCTGGCCCGAACGTGGACGCAGGCCGCAGGCGGACGTGTCGATATCGCGGCAGGCTTCTACGAGAACGACGGCGGCACGTACTACAATAGCGCGATCTATCTCGAAATAGATCGAGGCCGCGAACGCGTCGTCCACGTTCATCGCAAGATGTTTTTGCCGACTTACGGCGTCTTCGACGAGGAGCGCTTCCTTTCTCGCGGCCATCGGCTAGGGGTCTTCGAAACGCGATTCGGCGCGATGGCGCTTTTGGTCTGCGAGGATATCTGCCACGCCATCGTGCCGACGATCGCGGCGATCAAAGGTGCGCGCATCCTGCTGGTGCCGAGCGCATCGCCGGGTCGAGGAATCGAGCACGACGGCGAACTCGAGAGCGTCGCACAGTGGCGAGAGATGCTGCGATTGGCCGCAATCGAGCACGGAGTCTACATCGTTTACGCGGGGCTGTCGGGCTTCGAAGGCGGCAAAGGATTGAGCGGCTCGTCGAGCGTGACCGATCCGCGCGGCCGCGTCATCGTACAGGCGCCGCCGAACGAGGCCTGCATCGTGCGCGCCGATCTCGACCTGCGCGAGATCGATCTCGCTCGAGCCAGCCTGCCGTTGCTCGGCGACCTGCGCGGCGTCTTACCAGATCTTCTGCTCGACGACGAGCTTCCGCTACCGCGAGTGCGGCATGACTCTGCCGATCGTTGAGAACACAAAGCTTTCGGTTGCACCGCCGGGGATCGATCCGGCCGTAACCGCGGAGTGGCTAGTCGCGTTCCTGCGCGATGAGTTGCGCGGACGGCGCGGAATTTCGCGAGCGGTTATCGGCCTCTCGGGCGGCGTAGATTCTGCCGTCACGGCTTTTTTGTGCGCGCGCGCCCTTGGAGCGGAGAACGTCTACGCGTTTCGACTGCCGTATCATACTTCGCATTCGTCGAGCCTCAGCGACGCGCAGCTCGTGGTCGATGCACTAGGAATTAACTGCCGTACGATTGATATCACCGCGGCGGTCGACGGCTATCTCGCCGTCGAACCCGAGGCCGATCCTCGGCGGCGCGGCAACGTGATGGCGCGCATGCGAATGGTCGTGCTCTTCGATCAGTCGGCGAAGCTCGACGCGCTGCCCGTCGGGACGGGAAACAAGACGGAGCGGATGCTCGGGTACTTTACGTGGCACGCCGACGACACGCCGCCGGTGAATCCCATCGGCGACCTCTTTAAGAGCCAGGTCTGGGAGCTCGCCCGCTATCTCGGCGTACCGCATCGCCTCATCGAGAAGGCCCCGACCGCGGATCTCCAGGCCGATCAGACCGACGAATCCGATCTCGGTATCAGCTATGCGCGCGCCGATGCAATTCTCGCGCAGCTTCTGCTCGGCTACTCCGACAGCCAACTCGTCGAGCACGGTTTCTTGCCCGCGGAGGTATCGCTCGTCCGCCGCCGCGTCGACTCGACGCATTGGAAGCGTCACTTACCGACCACGGCGATGCTGAGCAGCACGGCAATCAACGAATTCTACCTTCGCCCGGTAGATTATTGACGCTTCGATCGCGCGACGTGGCGGCGACGGGCGTCTGAAGGAGGCGCGGAGCCATGGATGGCGGGAGCGCCGACGAAGCGAGTAGCATTTTTCGCACGAAGCGAAAATGCGAGCGTCCCGGAGCCGCCACGTCGCGTGTCGAAGCGGCATAGCGTGAGCAAGCCGTTTTATCCGGTTAGTTTGAATCTCGTAGGACGGCTCTGTGTCGTGATCGGTGCGGCCGACGACCGCGAGGCGATCGAGAAGAGCGCCGCGCTGGAGGAGGCCGGGGCTAACGTGCGCCGAGTCTACGAATGGGAGCGGCTCGACGAAGAAGAGCTGGGGGACGCGTTCTTCGTTATCTCGACGCCGCAGGATGCGGAGCTTTCGGCGCGACTTCGCGTGCTCGCCGACCGTAAGCGGTTTCTGCTCTGCTGCATCGATCAACCGAAGTTCGGTTTCGTCGCGATGGCGGCGATCGCCAAGGCCGGCCCGGTGCGCGTCGCGATCTCGACGGCGGGGCTCGCGCCGCGTGTCGCCAAGGCGCTCAAGTTCGCGCTGCAGCGCGCGATGGACGACCGCTTCGCTCGCTTTGTCGAAGAGCTCGCGCGGCAGCGCGAGCGCGTGCGCGAACTCCATCCCCGCGCGGAAGACTCACCGACACGAAGGAGCGCGATGATCGACGCAGCGCGCGGCTTTTCCGCCGACGTGCGCTTTGCCTATCCGGAGTGGTTCGAGGAGAACGATGCCGAGCGTTGAGGTCATCGCGGTCGGAACCGAGCTGCTCCTGGGCCAACTCATCGACACGAACACCGCGTTCATCGCCGCCGGGCTGGCGAAGGTCGGGATCGACGTTCGCGCAACGCATGCGGTCGGCGACAACCGCGAACGCATCGCCGCAGCCATTCGCGCGTCGCTCTTGCGATCGGACGGCGTGATAACGACGGGAGGGCTGGGACCCACGGTCGACGATCTCACGAAAGAAGCAGTCTGTACGGCACTCGAGCTCGGCACGGAACTCTACGAGCCCGCGTTGCGGCAGATGGAAGCGACGTTCGCAGCGTTCGGCCGGCCGATGCGTGAGAACAACCGTAAGCAGGCCGAGCTTCCCGAAGGGAGCCGGCCGCTCGACAATCCGAACGGAACCGCGCCGGGTTTCATTGCGTTCGATTCGACAGGAAAGTTCGTGGCGTCGATGCCGGGCGTCCCGCGCGAGATGAAGCCGATGTTTCTCGATCTCCTGCTACCGTTTCTGCGTGGGCGCTTGGGCGCCGGCGAGGCGATCTACACGCGAGTCTTGCACACGATCGGAATCGGCGAATCGGAGATCGATCACCGCATTGCCGAGCTCTTTCGCAGCTGCGAGAATCCGAAGATCGCGGTGCTCGCGCACGACTATCGCGCCGACGTGAAGTTGATGGCGAAGGCGGATTCCGCGGAGGCGGCGGAAGCAATGATCGCGCCGCTGCAAAGCGAGATCGAACGCCGGCTCGACGGATTCGTCTTTGGGCGAGATGCGGAGACACCGGCGAGCGCCATCCTCACACTCGCGCGATCGCATGGGCAAACGCTTGCCGTCGCCGAGTCGTGCACGGGCGGCCGAATCGCCGTCGCGCTGACCGGCGTGGCGGGCTCGTCGGAAAGTTTCCTCGGAGGCGTCGTCGCCTATTCGAACGCGGTGAAGGTCGCGCAGTTGGGCGTGAGCGAGGAGACGCTCGAGCGATTCGGAGCGGTCAGTGAAGAGACGGCGCGCGAGATGGCACGCGGCGTCCGGCTGGCGCTCGATGCGGGTATCGGGATCGCGACGACGGGTATCGCGGGCCCCGGAGGAGCGACCCCTGAGAAGCCGGTCGGGCTCGTGTGGTTCGCGCTCGACGACGCGCGCGGAATTACCGGCGCGATGCGCACGTATTTCTCCGGCGAGCGTGAAGCGGTGATGCAGCGTTCGACGACCGTTGCGCTCGGCATGCTCTGGCGCCACCTCAGCGGTCAGCGCTCGTAGCCGATCGCCGCAAGCACCTCCTGCGTGGCGAGGGCCTCATCGAATGAGGGCAGGGCGTTCGGGCGCCCCTCGATCGCCTTCGCAAACTCGTCGTAAAGCTCCATTAGCAACGGCACGTTCTCGTTGATGTGCGCGAATCGCTGATATGGAGCGGGGCGGCAGTCGAGCTCGTCGGTCAGCTCGCGATCGACGGCGTAGAGGGTGAGATCGATGACGTTTGGACCGGAGGCGACCGCGGTGCGCAGCTCACCGTGCGCCGCGCAGGTGTACGATTCGACCGCGGCCGTTGCGTCTGCGGCAAGGCGCGCGGCGATACCGTCGCGATACTCCAGCAGCGCGAACGCGCCGTCGTCGACGTTGGAAGAGAACGCGCCTTCTTCGTCGATGCGGTCGGGATTGGCCGTACGCGCGAAGCCGAGAGCGCGGGATGGGGCGGCTCCGGCGAGCCAATCGGCATGATCGATGAGGTGCGATAGCACGGCACCCGCGAGACCTCCGCCGCGCTCCCGTTCGAACCACCAGCTGCGCGCGCGGCGTTCGTGGCGCCGCAGCGTGTGCCGGAGCAGCGTGATCTCAAGGTTACGGAGATGTCCCAGATGTCCGTTGACGATCAGTTCTTTGAGCGCTTGTGCCTGCGGCACGAAGCGAAACTCGTGCGCGACGCCGCAGGCGGTGCCAGCGCCGCGCGCGGCTTCGACCATGCGCAAGGCCTCGGCAACCGATGTCGCAAACGGCTTCTCGGCGATCACGTGCTTTCCGGCGCCGAGCGCGGCGAGAACGTCGTCGCAGTGCGCGAACGGCGGCGACGCCACCGTGACCGCGTCGACCTCGCACCCGGCGAGCATCTCCTCGCACGAGCGAAACGCCAGGGGCACCTTCGCGCGTTGCGCAATCTCGGTCGCGCTCCTCGGCGATGCGATGGCGACTACGTCGAATCGAGGGTGGTTTTGCAGCGCTGGGAGGTGGCTCGTCGCGCCGAAGCCGGCACCTACGATTCCGATTCGAAAGGCGGTCATTTGGCCTCCACGACGGCGGCGCGAAGCACGTCGATCGCGCGCTGTAACTCATCTTCGGCGATCACCAACGGCGGCGAGATCGATACGACCTCGCCGTCGACGCCGGATTGGAGCACGATCACAGCGTCTTGCAGCGCCGCGCGCACGACGCGCGCCGCGCGTGCGGGGCTATCGAGCTGCACGCCCCAGCATAGTCCCGCGCCGCGCACTTCAACGACGCCGGTCTGCACGGCGAGCGATTGAAGCGACGGAGCAAACGCGGCGCCAAGCCGCGCTGCCCGGCCGGGTAAATCGCGTTCGTGCAGCTCGTCGATCGTGGCGATTGCGGCAGCGCAGGCTAGAGGGTTACCGAGATAGGTCGATGTGTGCAGCGCCTCACCGGTCGATGGCGGCCACGCATCCATCACCGCCGTCCGCCCGGCGACCGCGCTGATCGGCACGCCGGAGCCCATGGCTTTTCCGATGCACAGCAAGTCGGGAACGACGCCCTCGCGATCGACCGCAAACCAGCTTCCGGTGCGTCCGAAGCCGGTAAAGATCTCGTCCACGATCAACAGTATCCCGAGCTCGTCGCAAACCTCGCGCAACGCGTGCAGATATCCCGCCGGCGGGACGATGCAGCCCGCGCGTCCTTGAATCGGCTCGACGAGCAACGCCGCAACGTCGGGGTGCGACCGAAGTGCGGTCCGAGCGGCGGAAGCCGCCTCCGCGCCCGTGCAGCGCGAGCCCGGGAAGTCGAGAAGCAGCGGTCCCTCGGGGATACGTGCGGCAAACGGGTCGCGAAAGCGCGGGATGCCGCCGACGGCAAGCGCTCCAAACGAAAGCCCATGGTAGGCGCCTGCGTAAGCAGCGAAGCGGGATTTGCCGGTCGCGAGCATCGCGGTCTTGAGTGCGGCTTCGACCGCTTCCGAACCCGTCGTCGCGAGGAAGAAACGGTCGAGAGCCTTCGGCAAGACCGAGGCGAGCCGTTGGAAGAGGCCTATGCGAATCTCCGTCGGGTGCACGTCGCCCATTCCGTGCACGAGACGCTGCGCTTGATCGGCGACGGCCTGCGCTACGCGCGGATTACAGTGTCCCGCATTTGCGACGCCGAAGGCCGCGGTACAATCGAGGTATTCGTTCCCGTCGACGTCGACGACCGTCGCGTCGTGCGCCGATTCCCAGAAGATCGGAAAGTC
>DATASC010000049.1:0-21574 GCA_036269355.1 Candidatus Cybelea sp.
TGGGACGGCGGAAAGAACACGTATCACGTCTTCTACGGTCGCTTCTACGCCGCACCGCTGCTCGAAGACGTACGCCAAGATTGCGTGCTTCTACAAGGCTGCACGGGCGAGCCCGTTTACAACTTGCAGCCCGAACGAGACGCATATGCAGAGATGGGCTGGCAATATGCCTTCAATCCCGCGTTCACCGCGTCGGTTAATCTCTTCCGCAAGACGACGGTCAACATCCTCGACACCACGCAGCTGCTGAACACGCCGCTCTTTGCCGTTTTCAACAACTCGATCGGCATCGACAACGGGGCCGAGCTTCGCTTGCAAGACCGCCTGCAGAATAACGATCTCTGGTGGTTTACGATGACCTACTCCGGATCGTATGCCGCCTGCGTCTCCGGCTCGACGTTTCTCTTTCCGCCGAACACGAACGAGCCGGGAGTATCCTGCGTAGCGCAGCTCTCCCCCGAGGACCACGACGAGACCGTCGTGTCGAGCGCGGCCTATACGTGGCGCTTCGGCAACGGCGGAAACTGGTTCACGACCCTGCAGGGGAACTACGGCAGCGGCTTTCCCGTTGCATTCGAAGACGCGAACACAAACCTCAGCGGCCGGCTACCGGCGCACACAACCTTCGATCTCGCGGCGGGTCGAAACCTCACGCTAGGAAAGAGCGGTCCAGGCAGCGGGCTTGGCGTCCAACTCATCCTCAACAACATCCTGAACCATCAATACGTCATCAAGGTCGCCAACGGGTTCAACACGACGCAAATCTTCAACGGCACGAACTTCCTCTTGCGCCTCTCGGCACCGTTTTAGCTCCAGACACTAGGGCCGGAAACGCAAGCCGATACTGGCTTGACGACCCGGCCCGAAGTGGTTCCCTTGTGCGTTGATCAGCGTCACGTAGTAGCGATCGTTGAGCAAGTTTTGGATGTCGAGCGTCAGCGCGGCCTTCGGCGAGACCGCGATGCCTTCTTCGACGTCGAACGTCGTATGCGGCGTCTGCTTACAGTAACCGGGGGTTCCGGGTGGACAGAAGTCGGAGGAAAGACCGCTCCCGTAATACGTGTCGGCGGAGAACCAGCCGCCGCGCGGGTCGTTGAGCAAGATCCCGCCGGTAACGGTGTAGCGCTGCTCGTGGTCGGCCGGCGTATATCCCGTCTCCTGCCCGAAACACGGCGCGAGCAACTGCGTCTCGCATCCGCTGTTGAGCGAAATGACGTGCGCGAACGAGAAGTACGCGCGGCCGTTACGGGCGAGCGGCTGCGAATACGTAAGCGCCTCCTGCGATAGCCGGCCAAGCTCGTAGTTAATGTCCTGATGCAGCAGCGTTACGCCGACTTGCGTGTCGTCGATGAGATCGTTCGCGTTCTTCTGCCAGACCCGGAAGCCGAGATCGCCTGACCCCAACGGAATGTGACCGCCGAACTCGAGCTGCGTATCCCGCTCGGGCTTGAGATCGAACTGCGCGAGCGTCGACTGCAGCGGCAGATTGAGCAGATGTGCCGCAGCCGGGCTCACGTTCTCCAACGAGAACGGCTCGAAGAACCGGCCGGCGTACGCGTAGAGGCTCGCCCTCTTGCCGAATACGCGCGTCAGCTTCACTCGCGGGCTGAAGGCGCCAAAACCTTGTGAGAAGCCGGTCGATTTAATGGTGAAGAAATCGTACCGTAACCCGTAGTCGGCTTGCCAGCGATCGCTCATACGCCAACTATCTTGCAGGTACGATTGATAGGTGTTGCCGAGGTTCGGCGAATCGTCGATCACCGTCGCCGGCGCGTTTGGAGTTCCCGGCGTGAGCATCGGCGCCAGGTAGTTATTGGGCTGCAGCGAGATCGCGTAGTACTTCAAGATGCGGCTGAGATCGTACGTCACGCCGGCGGCGACGTTATGTTTTCCGAAGCTCTGCGTGTAGTCGGCTTGCATGATGTAGTTGAGCTCGGTGCGCGTGTCGGCGAGCGAGACGCCGCACATGGTCGGAAACGCAGTCGGATTGCTTGGCGCCAGCTCGAACGCGTTGGCGCAGTCGGTAGAGCTGCCGTTGTTGCCGAAGGGCGGCGGCGTCTGGTTCAACGCCTCGCCGTAGATCCAGTCGTTGGTCGGGTCGCCGTAATCTTGAATTCGCGCCGCGTTGTACGCCGGTCCGAAGCTTATCGCGCCGGTGTTCCCGAGGGCGTGGTGAAACTGCACGGCCAGAAACGTGTCCGCTTGAGTTTCGTTGTCGTCGGTATTGCCGGGTTCGCCGTAAACGACGTCGTTGGGAATCTGAAACGTGCTGTGGCTGTTGACGAACGTGATGTTGGTGAAGTCGTTTCCCCCGGCGGGCAGCGTAAAGCGAGCGAACTGACCGGTGGAGCTTGCCGCATTATGCGGCGAGTTCCAATCGGGTGGATCGAGCCCGCGCGTCGTCGTCAGCCCGCTGAACGCCACGTCGAGGCCGCCTCCGCCCTCCAGCGGCGCGTGATAACCAAGGGTCGATTGAGCGTTCGTGTAGGAACCGAAACTCGTATAGCCGTCGACGCCGGGCGGCCCGGTTCCGGCGCGCGTCGCCATGTTGAAGACCGCGCCGAATCGTAGGCCGTACTGCGCGGGATACGCGCCCTCGATGAGGTCGACGAACGAGAGGTCGTTCAGGTTGATTTCGCTGCCGATGTCACGGTTGAGTTCCTGCGGCAGCGCTACCCCGTCGATCATGTAGTTGATCACTCCATGGTCGCCGTTGATGTGGACGACGCCGTTTGCGCCTTGCGCGGCACCCGGCATCTGCAGCTGCATCTGCGTGAAGCTGTTGTTGAAAGGCAGGCGCGTCAGCTCGGTGCCGTTCAAAACGACGTCGCTTCCGCTCCCGTGGATCGCAAGCGATTGCGTGCGGCTGACGACTGCATGCGCAATCTCGGTAAGCTTCGCGAGCGCGATCTCAACGTCGGCCCCCCCGCCGGCGAGATCGACCCGAACGACTCCGCGGAGGTCGCCGTTCCTTGCCTCGACGTCGTACGTCCCCACCGCTAGAGGCGGGAATGCGAAGCGGCCGCCGGCGTCGGTTTTGGTTTTCGCGGTTAGATTGTTCCCGGAGGCGGTCACTTGAACGTTCGCTACGGGTTTGCCCCCATTCGTGACCGTGCCCCGTAGGAACGCGCTCGCGTTGACGGCGACCGCCGGGGCGGCGCAAAGGAAGATGAGGAGCAGCGCGCACGCGCTGCCGCGAAGCAATGACAACATGAAATGCTCCTAGCGCGAAGAGAGTGGTGTGGCTCAAAAAGAGCCGAACGAGTTTGCTAGGAGCGGGGAGGCGGCGGACGATTGCCGACCGTGGGCGCGAACGTCGCAAAAGTCGGAGGGACGCTCGCAATGGCGAAACGCGGAAGGCTGCAGAGACACTTGCCGCTGCAGCGCAGACACCGCCGATGCGGCCCGATTCCGGGCGGGATCACCATATTTGCGACTCATTCGCAATTGTTTCGGGGAGGACCTTTTGCCGCCGGGGGTTGATTAGGAATTTTTGGAGCAATGCACGACCTTAGCCGCGGACGATTAATCATCACGGGGGGCGCCGGTCTTATCGGCAGCGCCGTCCTTTGGGCCTTGAACCGGCGGGGGATCGACGATGTCCTCATCGTCGACCGCTTAGACGCTTCGGAAAAGTGGAAGCACCTCGTGCCGCTCCGCTTCACCGACTACGTCGATGCCGATGAGTTCGAACGCGCCACGGAGTCCGGGCGAACGCTGGGCGACGTCCGGACCGTCATCCACCTAGGCGCCTGCTCGTCGACCACCGAGACCGACGTCGACTTTCTGCTGAAAAATAACTACGAGTATACGAAGCACGTCGCGCGCTGGGCCGTGCAGGAAGACGCACGCTTCGTCTACGCATCGTCGGCTGCAACCTACGGCGGGCTCGAGGCCAAGCTCTCCGACGAGGCCGATCTGCATTCGCTGCGCCCGCTCAACGCGTACGCCTACTCCAAGCAGCTCTTCGACCTCTACGCCGCGCGCACGGGGCTCGACCAGAAGATTTGCGGCCTCAAATACTTCAACGTCTTCGGTCCCAACGAAGACCATAAAGGCGACATGCGCAGCGTCGTTCAGAAGGCGTTCGAGCAAATTCGCGAGTCCGGCTCGGTGCGGCTCTTCAAGAGTTACCGGCCGCAGTATCGCGACGGCGAGCAGCAACGCGACTTCATCTACGTCAAAGACGCCGTCGAGATGACGCTTTATCTCGCCGAATCGGGCGCGAACGGACTGTACAACGTCGGGACGGGTACCGCGCACACCTGGCTGGAGCTCGTCGCGCCGATCTTCCGCGCCCTCGAGCTGCCGGAGCGCATCGATTTCGTTGAGATGCCGTGCCACCTCCGCGACAAGTATCAGTACTACACCTGCGCGCGAATGGAGCGTCTCAATGCGGCCGGCTACAATCATCCCATCACGCCGCTCGCGGACGCCGTCACCGATTACGTCACGAACTATTTAGTGCCGCAACGGCTGCTCGAGCTCTCCGACGCTCCCGTCGCCGCGCCGCTAAAGGTACTGTCACCCTGAGCTAGTCGAAGGGCTAGAAAGGACTCGATGTCACAACCCAGCCGTCCCGAACGCCGCCGTCACCAACGTGGTGGCGCCGCTCCCCCGCCACGCCGCGATCCGATGCGATCGGTCTACCTCGGGATCGGCATTGCCGTCGTGGCAATTATCGCGATCTTGATCGGATTCAATCAGTGGCAAAAACACGTGGCCGATCAGGCGCTGGCGACGCCGACGCCCGGGCCTAGCGGCACGTCAAAGCCGATTCAGATTTCCAACGGCGAGAATCTCGGCACGAAGTTCATCAAAGGCAAATACCCCGATACGATGCACGGCGGACGCGGTCAGACGGTGGACGGCATAGCCTGCGGCTCGCAAGAGTACGCGACGCTGCACGTTCACACGCATCTTGCGCTGTTCAATAACGGTAAGCAGATGCAGGTGCCCGAGTTCATCGGCTTTGCGCCGAGCCTCGCCGGCGGGTGCCTCTACTGGATCCACACTCACGATGGTAGCGGCATCATTCACATCGAAGCGCCCGACATCAATCCGCCTCAAGGCGGTCCGTACACGCTCGGGATGCTCTTCGACATTTGGGGAGTGCCGCTCTTACCCGACAACGTTGCCGGTCTCAAAGGTCCGGTAACGATTTACGTCAACGGGTCGCAGTATCAAGGCGATTTCCACGCGATTCCGCTCGGCGCGCACCAGCAAATCGTTATCGAAGTCGGAAAGCCGCTGGTACCGCCTCCGAACTACGCCTTCCCGCCCGGCGTCTGAGATGCGTTAGCGCAGCGCCTTGTCGAGTGCGGCGGCGAGCTCTTGATACGAGAGCTCGCCGCTGTTGAGATAGGCGACCTTCTTGTCGCGTCCGATGACGGCGATCGTCGGATAACCGCCCTGCAAGTACAGATTAGCGACGTTGAGGAGCGGATCGTACGCGACCGGATACTCGGCGTGGAAACGCCGCGACCACTCGAGCACGTCGAGCTGCGACGATTCCGACGTGCCGTCCATCGCCGTCTGGCTGCCCGATACGGCGACGAAGTCGACCCTGTTGCGATACTTGCGATAGAGGCGGTCGATGACCGCCGTCTCGCGCTGGCAATGCGGACACCACGTCGCGAAGACTTCGAGCAACACCGGCTTGTTCGTCTTGCTCAAGTCGAAGAGGCCGTTGGTCGTAGCGACTACGAAGTTGGGCGCGGGTTGACCGGCCTGCGCCTTGCCGACGATCGGTGCCTGCGACGCCGTTTCGACGGCGCGATGACCCCTTCCGAGGTTATAGTAGAGCACGGCGCCGACGAGAATCAGCACGAGCACTGCGATCGTGGCGACGGCGAGATTGCGCCGCATCATGCCTTTCGCAGCTTTCGGTCGGCGGCGAGCGCGCCGGGGCCGGCCCAGGCGACGAAGACGGACGCAAATGCGAGTGCGAGGTCGAATCCGACGTGCGGCCAATCGGCGACGGCCGCGTCGTTCGGCCCAAAACACCCGCAACTCGCGGCGATGTGCCGGATTACCGCCGACGCGACGGCCCCGGCGTAACAGAAGAACTGTAGCGCAGCGATCGTCGCAGCGGCACGCGTAAAGAGTCCCAGAATGAGGTATGCGCCCAGCATGACTTCGATGTACGGCAATGCCAAGGCGAGCGGGCCGACGATCTGCGGCGGAAGCAGCCGAAAGCCCGCAATGCTCGCCGCAAGCTCCGCGGGATGGCCGACCTTGAGCGCGCCCGCAACGACGAGCAGAGCGCCCAAAAGCACGCGGATGATTAAGACCGCAGTCTCCATTTCCGGCCAATCCTTGCGCCCCCGATTAGCGAACCCCTGGTAAAATCAGCCCGTGCGACGAATCTTGGCGGCCCGATGATCGCACTGCTGGCTGCCGCACTCCTGACGGTCATTCCCGTCCACGGCCTTCTCATCGAGAACCTCGCGGATCGCTCGGCCATCGTGCGAACCGATGCCGTCGTCGGCACGTTTCCGGCGCGAACGCTTCGCTACCGCTTCGCGCCGCCGGTCTCGCTCCGGCCTGGAACGACGCTCGACGCAATGCTCGAACCGGCGACCCAGCCGCCCGTGCTGCACAATGCGGTCGCCGCTGGGGCGTTTGCACCCGGACTGCCCGACGCCGGCCGCGTCGTTCCCGTACAGCTCGGCAACCTGCTTCCCGCCGCAACGCTCGTCGACCAGCAAGAACACCTCGTCCGGCTCGACCACGCCTTCCTCGGCAAGACGCTTTTGCTTTCGTTCGTCTTCACGCGTTGCCCCGATCGCACGCTCTGTCCCGCGATCAGCGGAAAGTTCGCGTACCTGCAGCAGCGTTTGGATCCGAAACGATTCGCGCTCGCCGAAATGACGCTCGACCCACAGTACGACTCGCCGGCGATTCTGCGCGAATACGGCACCCGGTTCGGGGCGCGTCCCGAAAGCTGGCGCCTGCTCACGAGCACGGGCTCGACGATCGTCCGGCTGCTCGATATTTTCGGAGTCAGTTCGATGCGCGTGAGCGAGAGCAACTTTCTCCACAGCGACCGGCTCTTTATCGTCGCGCCGTCGGGACGGATCGCCGACGTCGTGGAGACCGGAGAGTGGGACCCCGACGGCGTGCTGGCGCAGGCGCGCTCGGTATCCGGCCTCGCGAACAATCCGTTCGAACGCTTCAAGCTCGCACTCGTCGCCAATGCGATCGCGCTTTGCGGCGGAAGCCAGTTTGCCGGCATCGCGTTGCTGGAGCTCACGCTCTTCACGATGATCACGATCGTGACGGTTGCCGCATTGTGGACCGTCGCCCGAATCATCTGGCCGAAGCATCGAGCTTCGCCCTAGCATGACCCGGAGCGGTGAGCAAGGAAGCACCTGCGCTGGGCATGGACCAGCAGGCTTTCCTAGAGCATGCGATCGAGCAGTACGGCAAAGCGACCTATAACTACGCCTATCGCTTGACCGGCAATGCGGCCGACGCGAGCGACCTCACGCAGGAAGCGTATATTCGCGTCTATCGCGCTTGGGAAAGCTTTAAGCCCGGTACGTCGTTCCTATCCTGGATTTACCGCATCGTCACGAATCTGCACCGGGACGAACTTCGGCGCCGCAAAGGACGTTATCAAGAAGAAATCCCGGAGATTCCCGTTCAACCTATAGAGGATTACGTCGAGGCCCAGCTCAGCGAACCCGTATCCAAAGCCCTCGCCGAGCTGACGCCCGAGCAACGACAGATCGTGCTGCTCGCCGACATCGAGGAGTGCAGCTACCTGGAGATCGCTCGGGTCGTCGGATGCTCGGTGGGAACCGTCCGGTCGCGGCTCCACCGCGCCCGGGGGCAACTGCGTAAACTCGTCAGCCGCTACATGAAGTCATCGTCATGAACGAAACACATCCGAACATCGATCGCATCGTCGACTATCTGCACGGCGAGCTTACCGCAGCCGAAGACGCCGCCATGCACGCGCATCTCGCGGGCTGTTCCTCGTGCGAGGAGCTGCGCGCGGAGGAGGTCGCGATCACCGAAACCCTGCGCGCCCACGCACGCGCCGGCGAACGCGAGCTGCCCGTGGGACTGACCGCGCGGATACGCGCGGCCGCCGAGGGCCCGCCGCAGGCGTCGCTGTGGGAGAGGCTGCGCGCCGGACTGAGTCCGGCTTTGATCCTGCCCGCGGCGGCTGCGATTGCGATCGTCCTCTACTTCGGCTTCGCAACGAGACACGGCGCGCCGCTTGCGACCGCGATCGATCCGTCGTTCTACGTGCGGAATCACGCGGCGATGGCTGCGAGCACTCCCTTTTCCCAGGACGGCGCACCCGTCGAGCTGACGTCGAGCGATGAAACGCCTTAGCGGCGCCGCGCTCGCGCTGGCCGCGACGAGCTTCGCCTTCGCCGGCGCCCACCCGGCCGTCGATCCCATGGACGCGCTGCTGCTGTCGGCGATGAGCACGCCGCCGAACGTTTCGTATACCGGAACCGTCGAAGTGCTGCACATCGGAAACCACGCCGCCGAGGCGACGGTCTTCCGGGTCGAGCACCGCGCGCCCAACTTTACACGCCGCTCCTACACCGCGCCCGGCGCGCTCAACGGCGACTCGGTGCTGTCGGAAGGCCGGCTGGTCTTCTCGATCGATCCGAAACGCCGGCGCATCGTCGAACGGGAAGGCAACGCGACCGGCGATGGCGCCACGCTCGGCTCCGACTATGCGCTCCTTCGCCGCAACTATCGCGTCGTCGGCAGCGGAAGCGAGACCTTCGACGGGCGCCGCGTGCTCGACGTGTCGTTGATCAACGATTATAGCGGCAAACGCACGATGACGATGCGGATCGATGCCGTCAGCAAGATCGTCCTCGACCGCCAGATCTTCGCCGCCGATGGCGCGCTCGTGAGCGAAGTCCGCTTCGAAGCGATTCGCTACGTGCCGGGCCTTCCGCCGAGCGACTTTGCCCTTCCCACCGGATACGCGCTCGTGCACGGAGCCACGTTCGGAGAACCGTACGGAGCGCCCGATCGCGTCATGCGAAGCGCCGGCTTCGCCGCACGCGAGCCGCGCACTCTTGCCGAAGGGTTCGCACCGATCGACGCAACGCTGGTGGAGTATCACGGCGTCCGCACGCTGCATCTGCTCTACTCCGACGGTCTTCGTACCGTATCGCTCTTCGAGAACGCGCAGGCGTCGACGCTCGACGCCGCGCGGCTGCAGCCGGAGACGATGAGCGTGAATGGAGCGAGCGCGCTCTACGCCGAGGACGGACCGACCGCGCTGCTGGCGTGGAGCGACGGCACGTTACACTACACGCTCGTCGGCGAGGTCGGGCTCGTCAACCTTCGGCATCTGGCCCAAGCAATGGAAAAGCCCTGATCGATTTCGATCAGGGCTTTTTCCGACCGGAGACTGCGCTAGAGTTTGATGTTCGCCGTTAGGTAGAACTGCAACGGCGTCTTGGTCGAGCTGTTTTCGGCGGAAACCAGCGCCGGTCCGAAGGTCGGTTCGTACGGGAACTTGCGGAACGGCTGGATCTGCGAGCCCGCGTAGCCGGGCGGGTTTACGATCGCGCCGGGCGTTCCGTACGGAGCTACCGGATAGATCGTGCCAGCGACGTTGTTGTACGCGCAGATGTTGCCGTCGTTGAACGTCCACGGCGTCTGCGATCCGCCCCAACAGTAGTTTACGATGTTGGTGAGCGCGCCGACGAGCTGAATCCGCGGGCTCACGTCGTACGTGAGCTGCAGGTTCGCGATCAGTTCGTTCGGTTGCGTGTAGGCGCCGATGCTGTCGAACGAGCCCGTGAACGGATTGGGGATGTAGACGACGTTCGGACAGGCCGTAGCGTTGTAGCGGTCGCCGAAGAGCGGCTTGCCGCATCCGCTTGCCGGATCGATGCCGGCTTCCGCAATGGGTTCGCCGTACTTGCCGCCGCCTTGGAACTGCAGCGAGGGCGTCACTGCGAACTTCTGATGCTTGTAGTTGAGCAACAGCGTCCCAACGTACGGCGAGCCGAACCCTTGCGCGGCCAAACCTAATGCGCCCGGGAAGGTGTCGTAGGTTGGGAAGTTCTGCTGCGTGTTGATAAGCGACTGCGGAGCCGAGGTCCAGTACGGATTGGCAATGTCGTTGCGCGGACAGCTGCCGCCGGGGAGTCCCGCTACCGGGTTACCGGTGGGCGTGTAGCATGCGTTGGCGGTCGCTCCGTTTGTCGTCGCGCCACCGCACATGGTGCCGGACGCTCCAGGATGCATCGCACAATACTTCGTGTACGCGTTGTACTGTGCGATTGAGTTGTTGATCGGCGCAAGAACGGTAGTTCCGGCGGCGCCGGCTGCGATCGGTCCGTAGGTGATGTACGAGTTCGTGTAGGCGAACGAGAGCAAACCCGATATGCCGTCGCGCGAGAAGTCGCCTTTTTGCAGTTGGAACTCGAGACCTTCGCTGCGCTGGCTGCCAACGTTGAGACCTGAAACGAAGCCTTGGATCGGATTGAGGAAGAACTGCTGGATCTGATTCTGCGTCTGCCGTAAGAACGGCGTTAGCTTAAAGGAGAGGTCCGTCCCCTTGAACTTATGCTCCCACGACATATCGTAGTTGATCGACGTGGGCGGCTGGATCGGATAGCCGGGTGTGTTACGGCCGAAGGCAAGGAAGTGCGAGCCTATGTAGTCGGCGAGGTCTTCCTGACGCGTGTTGTACTGTTCGAACGCAGTGTTCGGAGCTTCCGTATAACGCCCGTACGAGAAACGGATTACGTTGTCCGCACTCGCCGTGTAGGTGCCGCTGATGCGCGGCTGCCAGATGTTATACGTGAAGGTCTGCGACGGAACGTTCTGCACGTTGGCCGCGTGGAATCCTGTCGGGCACGTCTGTCCCGGACTCGGATTTGCTTCCGGCGCTCCCGTTTGGTTGTTGACGCAATTGTCCAGATTGTAGGCGTTGAACCAGAAGGCTCGGGCTGCCGCAGAACCGCCGAGCGGAGGTGCAGTCGTGTTCTGGCCGACGAATCCGAAGCTGTCGAGCCGGACGCCGATGTTGAAAAGCCACTTATCGCTCGGGCGATACTGATCGGTAAGCGAGGCGCCGGCGAAGTTCGGCTTCGTGCCGCTGTACGTTCCGGCGAGACCGTTTTCCGCGACCATGTACGTGCACTGCGAACCGAACTGCGGTTTGCCCGGAATCGAACAGGTCTCATTGTACTGCTTGGTGCTGCTCGGATACGTGCCCTGAAACGGCGCCACGGAAAAGTTCGGTCCGAGCCCGACCGTACTTCCGTCACAGTTGGCGACCGGACTAGGGCCGTTGAACGGCGGCGCGTTGAAGCAGTAGCCACTGTACGGATCGCGTGAGTTTACGATGACGCCTTCGCTTCCGTTGACGCCGTAGAAGCCGTTGTTGTCGCGAACGATATTGGCCGTCGTGTAGGATCCTTGCAAGCTGAGCAGATTCTGTTCGTTGAGCTGATCTTGGAACTCGGCGCTGAGGCCGCGGGTGTGCGTGTTCAGCTCGTAATCCGGAGCGACGGGGCAGACGAAGTTACAAAAGCTGGTGCTGTAAGGCCCGTTGAGAAACCAATCGCTGTAGAACGTAAAGCCGTAAACGCGCAGGTACGCGCTCGAGCCGAAGTTGTGAGTGTATTGAATCTTCGTGATCGCCGTATCGTTGTAGGAGTTGTCGCGTTGGTCACCGGGGATCACGTTCGGATCCGTCGGCGTTCCCGCATTGGCGCTGTTCGGAAACTGGTACGCACGCACGCAGCTCGTGAGCCCATTGAGCGCCGTGGAGCTGTACGTATGTCCGATCGACGATCCGCATCCCCACGAATAGGTATTGAGGAAGGTTACAGGAGCCGAGGCGCCATTGCCGCCGGCATTGATCGAATCCATGCACGCAACCCCGGACGCAGCCGCCGCCCCGGTGCAGAACGGAGAAGCGACGTCGTTACCCGAGATATAGAACTGGTTCTTAAGCGCTTCGTCGTCGTAGAGCAGCTGGACGTCGTCGCGGCCAGCATCGTTCTTGTGGGGAATCCCGATGTGCAGGTTGACGACGGTGTTCCGGCCGTAGATTGCCGAGAAGGTGCTATAGTTTGGGGCCGGCCCGAGCGGGAAATACGTGTTTCCGGTGCCCCCAAAATAGAGCGACCAACCTGGAGCAAACGGATTGCCGTACGCGCCGCCAACGAGGCCGAGCGGTGGCCCAAGCCAGTTGTCGTACTCGGAACCGTTGTTGTTGTTGACGTAGTTGAACGCTTGATTTATTCCGGAGACGCCGATGTAATACGAGAAGTTGCGATCGGGCGTCGACCCGCCAATTTCCAACGCGGCGCGGTGATAGTACGCCGGCGTTCCGATTCCGAGCGAGCCCGACCCGTAGCCGGGATACGTTCCGGTCTTGATGACCTGGTTGATAAAGCCGGAGAGGCCTTGTCCTTCGGAGTTCGCCGGGTTAGCGCCGGTGTAGACCTGAACCTCGGCGTTACCGAGCGATGACGCCGAGCTCGACGCGTAGTTGTCGAACGACCGGTTGACCGGCACGCCGTCGAACTCGTAGCCGACTTGATCGTAATCGCCGCCACGGATGTTAACGGTGGCGTAATATCCGGTCTGGTTCGGGATGACGTACGCGCCCGGAACCGTCGAGATGGCCGAGTAGGCTTGGTTCATGAGACCGCCGCCGCCGAGTGCGGCGGTAGCCGCTTGTGTCGAGGCGTTAATGGAGTAGACGTCGGCCGTCGTGCCCGACTTTACGAGCGCGCCGGCAGCGGTCGCCGTCACATGACCGATGGTCTTTAAAGCCTTCGGCATACGAACCGCTACCGATTGCACGGTGTCGGCGAAGACGGTCTGACCAGGTACGCTCTCCGACTGGTAACCCGACTTCGTCGTGGTCACCGTGTACGTATCGGGAGCCAAAGTTAAGAAAACAAAGTGTCCGCCGGCGTCGGTGGTCGTCGAGGACGACTGCGACGGACTTACTGCGGTAACTTGCACTCCCGCGAGGGGAGCCGAGGTGTCGGCATCGAGGACCGTGCCGCTGAGGCCGCCCGTCGTGCTCGCCAGTGCCCAAGTTCCCTGGCAAGCGAAAGCGACGAATAGCAACAGCGCGGTACCGATATGCCGGAGGGATCTCCGACCCATACTGTACCTCCTGAAGTTTTCAAAAGAACGAGAGGAGAGAGCAGCCGGCTTGCGGCGCTCAAGCAGGCTGCTTCGCATTCACGTAGGGAGTTCCTGGAGCGCTAATTAATATTTGTGCTGCGCCGAACGACTTCGCGCAACGCGCCTGGAATCGTGTCTTCATCGGTCGCGCGTTCACGTGTCGCGGGCGCGTCATGCACTCGCGCGATCGCAGAAATCGAGCCGGCGAGTGCATCGATACCGTAGCCGCCCTCCAGCACGTAAGCGACCGCTCCTTCGCAGAAGGCCTCTGCGGCTCGTCGAATCGCCGCCGCGACGTAGCTCGCCGCTTCGACGCCGACGCCGAGATCGCCGACTTCATCGCCCGCGACGTAGTCGAAGCCGGCGCTGACGACGATCAGATTCGGGCGAGCCGCTCGCGCCGCTTCGGCCAGCAACTGCTCCCAGACGGCAACGAACGTCTCGGTGGATACGCCGCTCGCCGGAAGCGGAACGTTCGCGACGAGGTCGTCGCCGCGCCGGAAGCTCGCGAGGCCCGTCCCGGGATACGCCGGATACGCGTGCGTCGAGCAATACGAGAGCCCCGCGCCGGCAACCGCCTCCGTTCCGTTTCCGTGGTGGTAATCGAAGTCGACGACCAGCACGCTCCCCCCGCCGTTCGCCTGATAGGCGCGCGCCGCGATTGCGACGTTGTTGAAGAGACAGAACCCCATTCCGTGCGCGGGCTCGGCATGGTGGCCGGGCGGTCGCACCAGGGCGAAGACCGCCTCGCGGCCCGCCACGGCCGCCTCGACGGCCGCAATCGCGCCACCGGCGGCGCGCAGCGCGGCGGCGTACGATCCGCCGTCGACTACCGTATCGCCGGTCGAGAGGTAACGCGCCGCTGCAAGATCTTCGGTTTCGCGCTTAACGAGGTCGAGATACGCCGGAGTGTGAACGCGCTCGATCTCGCGATCGGTCGCATCGCGCGCGCTCAGAACCTGCCCGAGCACGCCCTCCGCCCGCAAACGCTTGGCGACGGCCTCGACGCGCTCCGGCCGCTCGGGATGCGCGACGCCGCGTAGATGCTCGCCGTAGAGCCGATCTGTTACGAACCTCAGCCCGTGTGCTTCGCTCCCGAATGGCACGAGTCGGACGCTGCTTTGCGGACCAAATCGTAATCCTTCGTGCCCTTCTTCATCATCGGCAGCAGCCGCTTATAGGTCGCGACGGCCTTGGTGCATTGGTTCGCACCGGCGTACGACTTCGCGGCGATGTAGAGCAGCTCCGGATTGCCCTCGAGAAATTGCCGTGCCGCTTTGTCGAGCGCATCGAAGATTTGCGCTGCTTCTTTGTAGTTTTTCAGCTCGAAGTCGGCTCCCGCGACGCAGCCCAGGGTAACGGGCGAGCGCTGTATCTCGAAGCTCTTGCCACAGGCGTCTCGCGCTCCGGAGTAGTCGTGCACGCGCGAGTACGCTTGTCCCAACAGCGCGTAGCCCTGCGCGTCGGGCTGGACCTGGGTGTAGTGACGCAGATACGTAATGCTGTCGTTCACCCTGCCCGCCTGCATCGAGGCCTCGCCAAGACCGAGCAGCGCGCTCGAGTTGTTCGGATCGAGCGCCAACGCGGCTTGCCACTGCGAAGCTGCCTGGTTCAGCTGGTGCTGATCGGCGTAGTAGTTTCCGAGCGCGACGAATCCCGCCGCTATCTTCGGATACTGCGTCGTGGCCTGCTGCAGAATCGCAAGGCCCGGCGCGTCCTTCTTCTCGGAGACGAAATACGACGCCTTACGAACCATGATCGCGACTTTCGCGTCGTCCGTCGGCGCCGCGACGATCGCATCGTCGTACGCCGCGGTCGCGCGAACGTCGTCGTGCTGGCGGGCGTAGAGATCGGCCTTGAATACGAGCGCCTGGACGTTGCGGGGATCGATCGCGACGATCCGGCCGACCGTCTGAACGGCCATCGGAATGTTGTCCTGCTGTGCGTACGTCGTCGCAATCTGAAAGAGCGGTCCGGTGTCTCTGGGACTCAGCGCAAAGGCTGCTTCGAACTGCGCGCGAGCGTCGTCGAAGTGCTGCTCGGCGGCGTAGACGCTGCCGAGGGTTTCGAGCGCGCCGGGATCGGTCTTGTTGAACGTGACCGCGCGCTTGGCGATGCGCTCCGCGTCGTTGAAGCGGTTTTCGCGCAGGTAGATGTCGCTGAGCTGCGCCAGCACGCCGAGGTTGGTCGGGTCGAGATTCGACGCCTGTTCGAGGTCGTAGGTGGCCGGCGCGAGCTGGTTGAGCTGCTCGTAGGCGAATCCGTCGTAGTAATAGACCTGCGCGGTCTTGTCACCCATCTGCAGCAGGTGCTGCGTGTACTGCAGCGCGATGTCCGGACGATTCACTTGAAGGTATTCGGCGGCGAGCTGCGCGAGGGCGACCTGGTCGCTCGGATTCGCTTTCAGCTTCGCGACCAATCGCGGAATCGCGATGCTGGGCGGTTCCGGGCTCGCCGTAGGAAGGGCCGACGGCGAGGGTGAGGGCGACGGCGTCGCTTTCTTCCCACCGCCGAAGAGTCCGGCTTGCGCGCTCGGGGTCGTCGCGGCGACGCTGACGACGCTCGCGATGGCTATCAATAGTAAGAGTCCGAATCGTTTCAAGAGAGATGTCCTTTGGCTGTGTCGATCAATTTCGTAAGTTCGGGAACGATGCGGAACGCATCGCCCACGACGAGCAGGTCGGAGAACTCGGCGATCGGCGCGGCGCCATCCTTATTAATGGCAACGATCGTCCCGGAGGCTCGCATGCCGACTTTATGCTGAATCGCTCCCGAGATGCCGACCGCGATGTAGAGTTTCGGGGTTACGGTCTTTCCGGTCTGCCCGATCTGGAGATTGTACGGCACCCAACCGGCATCGGCGGCTGCACGGGAGGCACCCACCGCCCCGCCGAGCGCCCGCGCGAGAGGCTTCAACAACGTGTCGAACGGTTCCGGGCCGCCGAGCCCACGCCCGCCCGCAACGACGACGGGTGCTTCCTCGAGCGCAAGTTCTCCGATGCCTTCTTCGACGTCGCGCTCGATCGCGGCCGGGTAGCTCTTGGCCGGCTTTTCGAGCGGCACGATTTCGGCGCCCGAACCGGCCGCCGCGGCGGCGAACGCGCTCGGACGTACGGTCACGACGCCGTAATCGCCGGGACGCAGCGCGCAGTTGGTTATCAAGGCGCCGCCAAGTTTCGGAGAGACGCAGACCACCTCGCCGCCGGAGACGTGCATGTCGACGACGTCGGCCACGATGCCGGCGCTCAGGCGTACCATGATGCGTCCGGCGACGTCACGGCCCGAGAGCGTGTTCGGAATGAGAACGAGCGACGGTCCGATCCGCTGCGCGACCGCCTGAAGATAATCGACGTTCGGGTCGAGCAGATACGCATCCACGTCGCCGTCTTCGGCGACGTAAATCGTGTCGAGCGGATAGATTTTGAGCTGCTCGGCGAGCTGGGCCGCGCCCGCACCGAGCACGACTGCGCAGGCCTTGCCGCCTAGCGCATCGGCGATACGTCGCGCTTCGGTGGCGAGCTCGAAGGTAATCTTACGCGTCTGCCCCTGGCGATGTTCGACGAAAACGATAACGTGTTGCACGCCTACACCAACTTCTTCGCCTGGAGAAAGTCGAAGATCGCCTGCGCGCCGGCGGGGCCGTCGGCCGCTTCGACGGTCTGGCCCTTGCCGCGCGGCGGCGGCGGTGCAAAATCGCGCAACTCGGTCTTCGACCCGCCGGTGCCGACCGGCAGATCGAGCGCGAGATCCGCGAGCGCGGTGGCGGCGATCGTCTTTTTCTTCGCGCCCATGATGCCTTTGAGCGATGCGTAGCGCGGTTCGCCGAAGGTCAACGCGGTCGTCAGGAGCGCCGGCATCGGCGTTCGAACCGTTTGGTAGCCGACGTCGGTCTCGCGCTCGACTTCGAGCGCGCCTTCCGCAAGGTCAACTTTACGCGCGTTCGTAACGCACGGCAGCCCGAGGTGCTCGGCGAGCGCACCCGGCACGGCGCCGGTGCTGCTGTCGTCGGTCAGACCGCCGACGATCAATAAGTCGAACTCGAGCTTTCGCAACGCCGCCGCGATGGCGTATGCCGATGCCCAAACGTCGCTTCCTTCCAGACCCGCATCGCTCAGAATGACCGCATCGTCGGCGCCCATCGCGAGCGCCTTGCGCAGCGTCTCCTTCAACGGCTCCGGTGCCATCGAAAAGACCGTCACGCGCGACTCGCCGCCGGCGCGTTCCTTTAACTGAAGGGCCGCTTCGAGCGCATATTCGTCGTATGGGTTCAAAACGGTCTCGACGCCGGTTCGCACGATCCGCTTCGTCTGCGGGTCGATTCGCTTCTCGGCATTCGGGTCCGGAACGAGCTTAACCGTCACCACGATCTTCACGTGGTTATAGCGACCTCCATCGGAAGGGGGGTTTGCACAAAAGAACCGTGGGCATTTGGTGGTCAGGCAGCGCCGGACCTGCCGGGCGCTCTGCGGGAGGGGGTTTCACTCCCTAGAACCCGACGGAATGCTTGCTCCGATCCTCGCAGCCGCCGCGTTCGCGGCGGCCACGCCCTACGCGACGCAAGACCGGCCCGCCACGCTCGTCGTGGACGCATCGCGCGCCGCCGACGGCATCATGGAAGTCCGCGAGCGCATTCCCGTGCAGTCCGGAAGCGTTACGGTCGTTTATCCCAAATGGATTCCCGGCGAACACGGTCCGACCGGGCCGCTCAACGATCTGGCCGCGCTCCGCATGTCGGCGAACGGTGCGACGCTGGACTGGCGACGCGACGCGAACGATCTCTACGCGTTCCACGTCGATGTCCCGTCGGGCGCGCAGACGCTCGACGTCGCCTTCGACGTGCTGCTCAACGCCCCCGACGACGATATGGCGACGCATTCGATCGCAATCCTCAACTGGAATCGCGCCCTGCTCTACCAGGACGGCATCGACTCGCATCACTACTACGTGAAACCGTCGATCGAGCTGCCGCCGAGCTGGGAGTATGCGACGGCGCTGCGTGGAGCAACGCCGAGCGGAAACCGCATCGACTTCGCGGTGACGCCGCTGAATATGCTGGTCGACTCGCCGCTCGATATGGGACGATACGTCAAGAAGTGGGAGCTCTGGCGTCAAGGAGCTGCGTTCGTGCAGCTTTGCGCGTTCGCCGACTATCCGCAGAACCTCGACATCCCGGCAAGCCTGTTGCGCGCATATCAACGCGTGCCGGACGAGGCATTTGCGATGTACGGCTCGCGCCACTTCGAAGATTATCACGCGCTGCTCACGCTTAGCGGCACCATCGAATTTCAAGGCATCGAACATCACCAATCGAGCGACGACCGCGCGCCGGCCGACTTCCTGACGGATCCCGAAGACTCGCTCCCGGACGCGGATCTGGTGACGCACGAGTTCTCGCACTCGTGGAACGGCAAGTATCGCCGTCCGGCCGATCTGACGACGCCGAACTATCAAGTGCCGCAGCTTACCGATTTGCTCTGGGTCTACGAGGGCATGAATCAGTATCTCGGCGACTTGCTCACGTTTCGCTCCGGGATTCGCGACCCTAAACTCTTTCCCGAATACGTCGCCTACGTGTACGCGGACATGGACTCCGAGACCGGGCGCGACACGACGCCGCTGATCGACCTCACGACCGGTGCGCCGTATTTTTACCTCGCCAAGGGAATCTATCCACACATTCGGCGCAACGCCGGCGATTTCTACACCGAGGGCGACCTGCTCTGGCTCGACGTCGACACGATCATCCGCGAGCGCTCGCACGGAGCGCGCTCGCTCGACACGTTTCTCCATCGCTTCACCGAGCCCGCGCTCACCGGTCCGATCGTCGACACCTACACGCGCGATCAGGTCGAGGCGCTCTTGAACGAGGTCGAGCCGTACGACTGGCACGCGTTTTTCGAGAAGAACGTCTATCACGTCGACGTTCACCCGCCTACCGACGAGCTGGCTCGCTCGGGCTGGCGCATCGTTTACAACGAGCAGCCGAACGCGTTCATCGCCTCGCAACATCCCGACGATCGCTCCCTCATCGGCTGGTACGAGTACGGAGCGAATATCTCCGAAGAGGGCGTGGTGAAAGACGTTCGCGACGGCTCCGCAGCGTGGCGCGCGGGACTCGCGGCGAACATGCGTGTGCTGGCCGTCAACGGCCAGCAGTTCACGCCCGAGGTGCTCGACTATGCCGTGAAACGGGCAGAACGCGCGACCGCTCCGATCACGCTGATCACCACGCAGACGGGCTGGTATCAAACGCTCTCGCTCGACTATCACGACGGCATCCGGTATCCACATCTCGAGCGAGTTCCCGGCACAACCGACATGCTCGCCGAAATCGCGGCGCCGAAGGTCAAGTAGCGTGCAAACCGGCGCGCGCGCGGCTGCCGTCATGGTCGCGGTGGCGCTCGCCGCCTGCGCCGCCCATAACGTGCTCCCGCCGCCGTCGCCGAGCGGCGCCGCAGCGATTGCGCCAGAATTGCAGCATCACGCGATCATCGGGTTCAGCATCGACACGCCCAAGCGCGCCGCGACGGCCGCCGGACAAGGCATCACGACGACGATTCTTTACGGCGGGGCGCCGGCGCCGGGAAGTGCACTCGAGAAGGCGCTGAGCGGCAACAACATTTCTGTGGTGGACGGCGCGATCTCGGGCGTGCTCTTCTACTGGGAGTGCCACCGCACGCACACCGTCAAGCCGCCGCCGAGCAGTTACCATTACAATCCCTACTGTCGAACCGACGAGAACCCGCACGTGAACTCGGTGAAGGCGGTGCTGCACGACGTCGGACAAATTCTGGCGCGGGACGCGAAGCGTTCGTACGTTACCGGCTATTGGGTGCTCGACGACTGGGCGTCGTGGGATCCCGGGAGCGGACGCACGCTGCTGCAGCAAGTTCACGCATTGATCGCGCAACGAACGCCCGGGTTGCCGGCGATCTGCGGGTTCGGCGCCGGCGTCGCGCGCCCCGGAAAGGTTCATTGGGATCCCGGCACCGCAGCAAACTACTCGAACGGCGGCTGCGACGTCGTCGGCTGGTATAACTACTCGCCCTTCGGTAATCGCCACCGCAACAACGGAAAGCGGCTCGACTGGAGCATGAAAGCGCTGCTTCCCGCGATGGCGCACAGCCTCGAAAAGAAGGGCTGGAATATCGCTCGGACCCCACTCTACGGCATCGGTCAAGCGTGGGGCGGTTCGTACGAGCGCAAGTATTATCAGCCCGGTTTGACGCGCGGCGAGATGCTCGCGCAGGCCAAGGCGTTCTGCGATTTCGGAGCGACCTACATCGGCTGGTACGCGTGGGACGACAGCGGCTTCGGGTCGCATACGAAGACGCCAAACGACTCGCCGGCCATCAGCGCCGGAATCTCCGACGGCATCGATGCGTGCCGCAAAGTGTGGACCGCGCTTCGCTGAGGAGGAACGAACCGAGGGAGCGAACGGTGCGGCATGGGCCTTTCCGGCCCAGTACGAAAGGAATCTCGTTTATGAAGAATATGCTTACGATGCTTGCGCTGTGCGCCGCTTTCGGGGTGCCGGCGACTGCCTGCGCGGCGGGCATGGACGATATGCAATATTACGTCGGCAACTGGACCTGCATGGTTGGGCCGACCGGAGTTCCACCGAGCAAAGCGACGGGAACCTATACGCTCGACGGCGGCGTCCTGCGCGAATGGGTCTCCGTTCCCCCGTCCGGGACGATGACGCAGCCGTATATGGCGAGCAGCGCTTCAACGTACGACGCAAAGAATGGCCAGTACGTCGAAACGTGGCTCGGCAACGGTTCGGACTGGTCGGTCTCGTATGCCAAACCTTGGACCGGCAATACCGAAGAGTGGGCGGATACGGCGAACAGCTCCGGCAAGCTGGGCCGCACCGAGATCGTTCGCACCAACCAGGGCAGCTTCACGTTTACGAGCTACGCCACCCAAACCGACAGCGCGCCGAACTTCAAGGGCGTCTGCACGAGATCGTAGCTGAAAGCTCGGTGACCGCCTAGAGCCAAGCGGCGCCGCGCACGCCACTAGAGTCCCCGTGAAGCGCCGGCACGATCTTCACGCCGGCGCGCGTTGAGAAGACGAATTGCTGCATACGCGGGGGAACGTTTGCATAGAGCCGCGTGACGTTCGAGAGGCCGCCGCCAATAACGATAACGTCTGGATCGAGAATGTTGGTAATGTGTGCGAGCCCGCGCGCCAGGCGGTCTTCATATTCAGCGAGCGCGCCGAGAGCGGCGGCATCTGCGCGTTCGGCAGCGCCGGCGATCTCCCGCGCCGCCAGCGCTCGGCCGGTCGCGCGTTCGAACTCGCGCTCGAGTGCGGGGCCGCTAAGAAACGTCTCGATGCAGCCGAGCTTTCCACAATAGCATTGCGGGCCCGGCCGTTCTTCCGGCGTCATCCAGGGCAGCGGGTTGTGCCCCCACTCGCC
>DATASC010000050.1:0-10973 GCA_036269355.1 Candidatus Cybelea sp.
CGACCCGGCGCTCCGCGCCGAGTCGAAGGGCCGGCGCGTGCGCGGAGCACGCGAGTCGAAGGGCGAAAGGAATCGATATGCCTGCTTACGTTATCGTCAATGTCGACACGAAGCACCCGGAAGAGTACGAACACTATAAGGAGATGGCGCAGAAAACTGTCGCCCAGTACGGCGGGCGTTACATCGCGCGCGGCGGCCGCATGCAGTTGCTGGAAGGCTCGTGGCAGCCCACGCGAATCGTAATCCTTGAGTTTCCATCGTACGACAAGGCGCACGAGTGGTGGAACTCGACCGAGTACGCCCCGGCGAAAGCGCTGCGGCAACGGCTGAGTACCACCGACCTGCTCGTCATCGACGGATACAACCCGTAATGAGCCCGGAGTCGCACGGCATCGATCGCCGCAGGTTCATCGTTACCGGCATCTCCGCCGCCGCGGTGGGAGCGACGCTCGCGTCCGATGCGTGCTCGGGAAGCAGCGGCGGTATCCCGGCTCCGGTTCCGCCCTCCGGGCGCGTGCATCGGCTTATAGTGCAATACGCGATGCACGACATCAAAGGCTACAAGCTACGAACGCGGACCTACAACGGCCGCACGAAGGCGCCTACGATCGAGACGCGGCCCGGCGACACGCTCGTCGTGCAGATCGTCAACCAGCTGCCCCCGAATCCGCCCGCGAAACCGCCGCGTGCCGGCGTGCGGATTCCGGTCTACCGCAACGAGATGGAAGCCATGGAGCCGTTCGTCCCCGGAAAGGTCGAACCGTCGGACGAGATCGATCGCATGAACAATCCGCACGGCTTTAATACGACGAACCTGCACGTCCACGGCATTCAAACCGTGCCGCACATCTTCTATCCGCTGGGGACGAGCGAAGCCGACGCGCCGATGCTCACCATCGAACCGGGCAAGAGCTTTACGTACACCTTTCCGGTGCCGCCCGACCACCCCAGCGGCCTGCACTGGTATCACCCGCATAAACACGGGTCGACCGACGTACAGGTGAGCGGGGGAATGGCCGGATTGCTGGTCGTGCGCGGGCCGATCGACGCCGTGCCGGAGATTGCCGCCGCGCGCGAGATTTTCGTCGCCGTGCAAACGCTCAACGTCAACCCGAGCAAGAAGAATCCAAATCTTTACGAACGCGAATATCTCGCGTACAAAACGCCGGCCGAGGGCGGATACTGGTTCGCCACGCAGTACACGATGCTAACGGTCAACGGCGAGGGGGCCTATTGGATCCGCAATGCCACCGACACTGCGCCTCCTGAGCTCACCCCGCTCGGAGTACCCGAGTACGCAGTGAAGCCCGGCGAAGTCGTGCGTCTGCGAATCCTCAATGCAACGAACTCGCTTCCGTTGCTGCTCGCACTGCCCGGTTTCTCGGCATGGCAGATCGGATTCGACGGCGTCAACACGTTGGAGCCGTTGCAGACCGACATGAGCGGTACGGGCGTCAGCAAAATCACGCCGGAGAATCTATTCACCGCCCCGATTCAACTCGCGGCCCAGGGCGGCCGCATCGAGCTGCTCGTGCGAGCGCCGGCGACGCCTGGAACGTATGCGTTGGCATCGCTCCCGAGCGAACGCATTCGGCCCGCGCTCGGAGAGCGCTTCGAAGTGGCCAGGTTCGTCGTCGCCGGCACCCCGGTAACGATGTCCCTTCCGGCAACCCTACCGAAGCCGACGCGCGAGTATCCGATTATCGGCGACGAGGAGATCGTCGCTCGGCGAAAATTCTTATTCGGCCAAGGCCCCCGGCGCGACATGTTGACCGGCCGAGGTTTCACGATCGACGGCGTGCTCTATCAGGAGATGGCCTGCGCGACGCGCCCGAAGGTGGGCACGTGTGAGGAGTGGCGCATCGAAAACGAGACCGACGACGTCCATCCATTCCACCTGCACGAAAACTCGTTCCAGCTCTTCGCGATCAACGACGTTCCGATCGAGCCGGTCTCGATTCGCGACACCTTCGCGATTCCGCAGAAACTTAACGGCGTCAACGGCAGCCTAACGATTCGCGTTCGCTTCAAGCAGTGGTACGGAAAGACCGTATTCCACTGCCACGCCATAACGCACGAGGATACCGGAATGATGCAGAACATCCTAATGCGGTAGAGACTCGGACGCAATTAACTCCGCGTACGTCCTGCTCGAATCGGTGGGTTGTCGCTTCAGTTCTGGGTCGTGGTCGAGATCGATGTGATAGAGCCCGAAGTCGCTTCCGTCGTCGAACGGTAGACCCCATTCGCGATTGGAGGTGATACTCCAACAGATGTAGGCGTCGACCGGCGCGCCGCGATCGATCGCCATGCGGACCTGTTTGACGTGCTCGGTTAAATAGTCGGGACGCCCGACGTCGGCGGCTTTGACGACGCACCCGTTCTCGACGACGATGATCGGCTTACCGGGAAACTCTTGCGCCGCTTCGAGCAAGATCATCCGCAGTGCATCGGGCCAAACGGGCGCGTTCGAGTAATGAAAATCCGACGCGGCCGTGAGACGATGGAGATCGCGCGGCCAGAACGACGGCACGCCCCAGTAATAGTCGAGCCCGACGTAATCGAGCGTGCCCACACACTCCCGCGGGCAAAGAAACTCCGGCAGTTTGCCGGCCATGCCGAGGTTCCACCAGTTCGTGCCGAGCAGTGTGGTGAAGATCGCGAGGCCCTTGCGCAGCATAAAGAGTCCGTGCAAGAAGGTCGACCGCGTCGCGCCGAGGCGCTGCTCGCCCTGGATCGGCACGAACTCCACACACTCGGGATCACCGAAGATCAGCTTCGCAACGCGGCGTGCGATCTGAGGCTCCAGCCCCTCGTACCGCCCCGCCGCCATCGAACACAACCCAGGAACGCCCGGATGAATCCCCACGCGCACCTTACCGCGCTTTCGCATGCGCCGCAGCGAACGATCCATTTCCGGTACGTCACGCGCGTCGTCGGCTGCGGCGTCCGCTTCACGCCCGATGTGCGCGACCGTCTTGCGGTTATCGGCATCCGGAATCTCGGGATGATCGCGGCGTATCTCGCGAATTGCCCGGTCGACGATGTTGAGCAGCGTGCGGCTTCCCAGCGCCATCGCGGCCGCAAAGTACTGGGGGCGCCCGGGCAACCGTGTGAGAGCGAGTGCGTCGCTCGCGTACTGGTCGAGCGTCACGTCGTCGTCGAACACGGCGTCGACTTCGCCGTGGCGCAGCATCTCGACCGCCTCGGCCATCGTTTTGCCGTAGCTAATCTTGCCGGCGGGAAACCATCCTCCCACGACGCTCGCGGGCAGCGTGTCTGCGACAACCGCAACGCGCCCCGCCCAACTCTCCACGCTTCCCGGTAGCGCAAACGAACTCGCGTGCAGCGCCGAAAGATACGCACGGTAGTACGGTTCGGAGAAGAATGAATGCTCCTGACGTTCGAGCGTCATCGTGAGCTGGGCGATGGTGAAGTCGACGCGGCCACCTTCGTTGATCCACGATTGCGCGATGCGCGTGGCCTGCCGTTTTGCGTCCTGCGGCGACTGCAGGTGCGTCGCGTTGCGGTCGATCAAGCGCTGTATCCATCGCGGAAGGCCTAGCACTAGCGGATTCGTGCCGACGCGGGCGCTCGGCCGAACTTTCCGAATCGCCTCGCGGGCCGCGGCATGCGCTCGAAAGAGATTGGGGATGAGCGTAAGCACGTCGTCCATCTGCTCGTCACCGCTTGCGTACGGCGGCTGTCCCGGCGGCATCGCGTAGGCGCGCATCCAAAAGCCTTTTATCCAGCCGTATACGAGTTGGTCGGGCTCGTTGAGCGTCACGTAGTCGTCGATGAGATCGCCGAGCCGCAGCGCCACCTCGGCGGCGAAGTGCGCGACGCGATCGGGAAAGCCGGGGTCGAGCGGCCCGGCTCCGTTGCCGGCGGCCTGCACGTGCAGCGGCCAGGTGTTGTGCACCAGCGTAACGATCGGCGACATGCCGGCGTCGCGAAGCGCCTGCAAGACGTCGCGATAATGGGCGAAGGCATCGTCATTCCAAACGCCCGGTTCCGGCTCGAGCTGCGCCCACGACAGCGACAACCGGAAGACCGTGCAGCCTAAACCGCGCGCGAGCTCGATGTCCTCACGATAGCGATTCCAGAAATCCGTCGCCTTACCGCGCGGAACGATCGCGCGCACGCGCTCCCAGACGTCGCGTATCTCGTCGTGACCCTCATACGATTCGCATTGATGGTCGGCGGTCGCCACGCCGAACCGAAGGCCGCGATCACGCCGGACGTCAGAATACGGCATCGATGCTGCGCTATGCCGCCGGCGTGCGAGAGCCCTTCTTCGCGACGTTGCGACGCGGGCATCGCGCTCCGCAGCGGCGAAGGCGTCGCACCATGAGCACGCTACGAGGCGGCTGCGTCTGCGGAGCGATTCGTTACGAATGCACGGGAGACCCCGTCCTGGCGTTCAATTGCCACTGCCGCGATTGCCAACACCTGTCGGGCGGCGCGTACGCGCCGGTGCTGTATTTCTCGGCCGATAGGTTCGCGCTGATCAACGGCGAGCTGCGCCGTTACGCCACCGAGAGCATGCGTGGCGGAGAGAACGTGCGCGGTTTCTGCGGAGAGTGCGGTACGCGAATCACCGGCGCAGAGTCGGAGCGCGGCATCGGAATTCTCGTCGCCACGCTCGACGACCCGAGCGGTTTTCGTCCGCAGTTCGACATTCACGTCGCCCAAGCGCAGCCCTGGGATCGATTGGATTCGACGATTCCGAAGTTCGATGGGTATCCCCCGATATAGGCGGGCGCGCCCTCCGCGATGACGAATCGCTAGGTGTGGACTCATTCGAAGCTCGGGCCGCTGCCCGTCGCGCGAGCTGGACCGCATTCGTCGCACATTCGGCGGACGAAGCGGCCGCATACGAGCGCAGCATAGAAGAGTCGGTTCCGCCCGCACAGCGCGCTGAGGCGGTCTTCGAACTTTCTCTACGCATGCCCTGGGGAGCGAATGCAACACAACAGCGACTTGATCGATCTGTTGCGCGCGTTGAACGACGAGGGCGCTGAATATCTGATCGTCGGCGCGTACGCCTTCGCCTTTCACGGGAGGCCGCGCGCGACCAAAGACGTCGATATCTTTGTAGGGTCGGATCCCGAAAATGCTCGAAAGGTTTGGAAAGCCCTCAGCGCGTTCGGCGCACCGCTGGAGGATCTACGGCCAAACGATCTCGCTTCGCCTGGCACGTTCTTTATTATGGGACGCCCGCCGAACCAAATCGACGTTATTACCAGCGTCGACGGAGTCAGTTTCGAACGCGCGTGGGCCGGGCGCGTCGCAGCGACGTACGGCGCCATTCCGGTACATTACATCGGGAAGGCGGAGTTCGTCGCGAACAAGCTCGCGGTTGGGCGGCCGCAAGACGTCGCGGACGTCGCCTATCTCGAAGCCGAGCGAAGAGACGACGATGCCTAGCGGGCCGCTAGCTAGGATGCGAGACGGCGGCGGCGGAAGGGTCCACCATAACCGTTTGCTATCGAGGAATCCAAGGATGCGCCCTTCCCTCTACGCCACCATAGCACTATCGGCGATCGCGTCGGCTTTCGCGGCGAGCCCGGCCCGGGCCGACGATCTGACCGCAAAGCTAGCACCATATTCCTATCTCCTCGGTGCGCCGTGGAGCTGCACCACGAACGTTCCGGCGATGGGCGGCCAGGCCGCTCGCACCGATCGCGGAACGGCCATCTTCGACGTCGCGCCCGGAAACGTGCTGCACAATCGCGTGCAGACCGCAACGTATGCCGGCGATTCGTATATCGGCTACAGCGATCGGATGAACACGTTCTGGCAGACGAGTGCCGACAATCTCGGCGGCCACGAGTTTCTCACGTCGGGCGACGGCAACACGTTCAGCGGCACGTCTTCGATGGGGCCGATGTCGATGCAAGACACGGTCACCTACGCCAAAGTGTCGCCAACCAAGATAACGGTGCACGAGGTGCTCTCGGGCGGCCCGATGGCCGGAACATTCGACACGGTCTGCACGCGGTAAAACGATTGCACCGGCTTTGCCGGTGCGTTGATCGGAAAGCCGCAGCGTCTTAACCCGGTATGCGCAAAACCCTCTCGCGAATTCTGCTCATCGTCGCGACGCTGCTGGTGATCGCATTCTACTACCTGCCAATCGGCCATACGGACTTCGCCGAAAACTGGGGCGAGGGAACGTTCGGCTTCGCGCTGCCGCCGCGCGTGGGAACCGTCGAGAGCGTCGAGCCGGGTTCGCTCGCCGATCGCGCCGGGATTCGTCCCGGCGATCGAATCGTTACCAACGGCAACTTCGAGATCGTATCGCGGCTGCGCAGCCCTTATCCCGGAGAGCGCGAAACGGTTCTCGTCCAGCACGGATCCACGGTACGCACCGTAACGGTCACGGCCGCGCCGAATCGAACGTTCGGCTTCTGGCAGCGCGTCGGCGGCGTGCTCGCATATTTGCCGCCGACGATATTCTTAATCGTCGCGTTTCTGCTGGTCTTCGCTCGACCGAGCATCATGGCGTGGGCCTTTTATCTCTTCGCGGTCGGATACTTCGGAACGCAGCCCGCGTTCATGTATTGGTCGCACGTGCTGCTTCCGAGCGCGTATCTCGTGCTCAGTTTCATCTTTAGCGTGATCTTCGGCGCCTGGAGCGTGCTGCCGTTGCTGCCGTTCGTACTGCGCTTCCCGAACGGCGACGTCGACGGTTGGCGGCGCAAGGTCGATCCTTTCGTGTGGGCGTTCCTCGCCATATCGTTCGTACTCTATATCATTGAATGGCGCTTCTATACGGATAGTCAAACTATCCCGTCGTGGGACGTCGTGCCGAGCGCGGTCATTCCACTGGTCGCATTTCTGTTTGCGGGCTTGATCGTGGCGAAGAACGTCGTCGAGGCGACGCCGCGCGACCGCCAGCGCTGGAGCTTCGTCGCGGTCGGCACGATCGCGTCATTCGTCGCCTACGCGGTTTATTTCGTGCCGGGCGTGCCGTTCGTCGTGGGACAGGTGTTGGGCTTCGCCGTCGTGCTGATGCCGATCTGCGTCGCGTACGCCATATTCCGCATGCGCGTCGTCGACGTCAACTTCGTCGCCAGCCGTGCGCTCGTATACGGTACGCTGTCGCTCATCGTCATCGCATTTATCTCGATCTTGGACTTCCTCTTGTCCCGTGCGCTCGCGTCGGAGCGACTGACCCTCGGCCTCGAGTTGCTCGCCACCATCGCGATCGGCGTGCTGCTCGACCGAATCAATCGCCGGACGGAGAACTTCGTGGAGGCAATCTTCTTTCGGGGCCGGCGGCTCGCGCAGCAGTATCTGCAACGAGCGGCGGCCGCTCTGCCGTACGCGGTCGACGAGAGCGCGATCGCCGACGGCCTCGTGCAGATTCCGGTCGACGCGCTAATTCTCGCGGGTGCCGCGCTCTACCGGCGGTCGGCCTCGGGCGACTCGTATGAGGGCGTCGCGACGGCGCGGCAGACCACGATCGCACCGCCCGGTTTCAACCGCAACGATCTGCTCGTGCGCATGCTGCTGGCGGACGAGCGCGTCGTCTGGCTCGACGAGCTGCGCGCGCATTTAGACCCAGAGAACATGGCGGTCTACACGCTCGCGGTGCCGGTGGTGGTGCGCCACGAGCTCGTCTCGTTCACGCTGTACGGGGCGCACGCGAACGGCGCGCAGATCGATCCCGACGAGGTCGAGCTGCTCGAGGATCTATCGAGGGAAGCAGCTCGTGCCTACGACCACGTCGACGCCGTTCGCACCCGCGAACGCTACGCGCATCTGATCGTCCCGGCGTAACGCATGACTACATTAAAGCTCGTGATCGACGACATTCCGCAGATCGCGTGGATCGCCACCCCGGACGGCCGGCTGCAGCATCTCAATCGCGCGTGGCGAGCGTATGCGGGACGCAAGCACTGGTGGGCCGCGGTGCCTCGCGAGGATCTCGAAGTCGCGCGCCAGACGTTACACGACGGAATCGCGAGCGGCGCCTCATTCGCGGTCGAGCTGCGTCTGCGGCGCGCCGATGGAATCGAGCGCTGGTTTCGCGTCTTCGTCTCGCCGATCGGAGGCACCGGCGACGCGGGTTGGCTCGGCGTCTGCGCCGACATCGACGACTACAAGCGCCAGTCGCAACTCTTTGCGTTTCTCGCGCAAGCCAGCGAAGAGCTGGCGGAGTCGCTCGATTTGCAAGCGACGCTTAACCGGCTGCTTGGGATCATCGTTCCGGATTTCGGCGACTGGGCCGCGATCGATCTCTTCGACGAGGACGACCGCTTGAAGACCGTCGCGGCGGTTCATGCCGACGCCGAAAAGAGCCGCCTCGTAAAACGCCTCGTCGGACGCTACACGCACGATCCGCGCTACGAGCCGGTCATCGCGGAGGCATTGCGCAGAGGCCGTCCGATGCTCATCAGCGACGTCAACGTCGACCTGCTCAAGAAGGCGGCGGCGACGAATCTGTTCTCGGTGATTCGCGAGATGGCGCCGCGCTCGGCCGTGACGATTCCGCTGCGCGCGCGCGGCCGAACGATGGGGTCGCTCGTGGCGTATTGGTCGAAGACGCCGCGGCGGTACACCGACTCGGATTTGCCGCTCTTCGAAGAGCTCACGAAGCGCGCGGCGGTGTCGATCGACCACGCGCGCCTCTACGAACGCGAACGAGAAATTGCGGCCGAGTTTCAGCGCGCGGCGCTGCCGATTTCGCTGCCGGAGGTACCGGGCTACGCCTTCGACGGCATTTACGTGCCGGCCAGCGATCGCGAGCTGCTCGGCGGCGACTGGTACGACGCGCTGCGGCTCAACGACGGACGCGTCGTCATCTCGATCGGCGACGTTTCGGGGAGTGGATTGCCGGCGGCGGTAATCATGGCCTCGATGCGCCAAGTGATCCGCGGCGTGGCGCAAGTCTATGCCAATCCGATCGCGATGCTCGACGCGGCCGACCGCACGCTCAAAACGGAGTATCCCGACACGTTCGTCACGGCGTTCGTCGGGGTGCTCGACCCAGTCGCACGAACGTTGACGCACGCGTCGGCAGGACACCCGCCCCCGTTGCTGCGCGACGCAGACGGAAACGTGACGCCGCTCGGCACGAGCGGCGTGCCCGTGGGGTTGCGCGTGCGCGGCGAGACGGCGGCGACGACCGTGCTGCCGGACACCGGGCTGTTGGTGTTCTACAGCGACGGCTTGATCGAGTCGGATCGCAACGTCTTGCGAGGATTAGAGCGACTGTCGGCGGCGATTGCGCGCCCAGAGATCGCAAGCAGCCCGCTGCCGGCGGAGGCGATTTACCACGCGGTACTCAAGCGCGGCGGAAGCGACGACGTGGTCGTGCTGACCCTGCGCCTCGAGCCACTGCCCGAGGTTACCGTCGACGAAGCCAACGATACGAGCTCGCTGCGCTGGGCGTTCGAGACCGACAACGCGGGACTGGCGCACGCGACGCGCCACACGTTCGTGAAGCTTCTGCGCGAGGCAGGGGTGCGCGAGAAGCACCTCGATGCCGCCGAGACCGTTTTCGGCGAGCTGCTGGGCAACGTGGTGCGCTATGCGCCTGGCCCCATCGAAATCGTCTTCGATTGGAATCACGGGGCAGCGCCGGTGCTCCACGTGCTCGACCGCGGGCCGGGATTTGCGTTTACTCCGAAACTGCCGCTCGACGTGCTCAGCGAACGAGGCCGCGGCCTCTTCATCGTTTGGTCGCTGGCGGAGGATTTCAACGTGACGCCACGCCACGACGGCGGCGCCCACGCGCGCGCCGTGTTGGGGATTGTTTAGCCAAGTCCGCTAACCGAGCGTGCGGGCATCCGCTCGGCGCGGATGAGTTCGCGCGACGAATGCTAATACCGTGGGCATGAGGTTTTCATCGTACGCTGCTCTCACGATCGTTTTTCCGTTGCTGGCCGCTTGTTCCAACGCGATGCCGGCGCAATCGGTGATGCCACAAACGGGATCTGCCGTGCCAACTCACGTCGCGCCCGAGCGCTCGCCCTCCGGCTCGTTGACCGAGCTTTTCAATCTCGATTATTCAAACGGTGCGATTACGGTCTTTACGATAGCGAACGGTAAGGCGACGGCGACGACGACGTTTACGCCCGGTCACGGACACGCGCAGGGCCTGGCGTCCGACGCGCAAGGGCGCATCTACACGACCGTCACGAAGCCGAAGGCGCAGAAATGCAAGGCCTGCGTTGAGGTCTTTACCGATACCGGCACGCCCATCGATCGTCTGGAGGCGCCGGTGCTGAAGGGCGCTTCGGGAGCGCCCGATCTGACCGATGTTTCTGTGGATGCTGCCGGCAACGTTTACGTTAGTGACTACGGCCAGCAGGCCGTGTACTTCTTCCCGCATGGGAAGAGGACGAAGCACGGTCCGACGGTCGTGGTGCAAAACTCGAGCAACGCCGCGTCGGTCTTGGCGACGCCGAACGGGCAGACTGTGTTCATTTCGGGCGGCTGCGGATTCGCGAGTGTGGCGCCTTTCACGCGGGTCGGCCGTGGAAAGTACACGCAAGGATCCTGCTTTGGCATCGGCACGATCGCTCTGATCGGCGGCGCCGACGACAATCAAGAGGACATCATCACGCCGGTCGATGGCGCCCCTGGGCTCGTCTCGGTTTCGTCGCCGAACGGCGGATCTTCGTTCACCGTACCGGACCGGCTTGGCTCGATTAGCGGCGTCGCGCTGAACGGCGACGCTTCAATCGCGTATGTGGCCGATGCGCACAAGGAGGTCGTCTACGCCTTTGCGCGTCCCGCAAACGGATGGACGTCGGGAAAGCAGCCCAAACTGTTGGCGACGTACAAGGGCTTTAAGGACCTCGACATTATCGCCATCCCCGAGTAGATCGCTGAACTCGCTTTCGGGGGCGTTCGTCTATGACTCCACTTGTGGGGTTTGAAGCCACGCCTCGACTCCGCCGCTGAGGTTTACCGCGCGCTCGAAGCCGATGGCGTTCAGCTGATTGGTCACATGTGCG
>DATASC010000051.1:0-7117 GCA_036269355.1 Candidatus Cybelea sp.
CCCGGCGCAGAATGGCGTGCCGTGCATCAACTGCGTCTACGGAGTTTCAACCGGTGACGACGTCGGCCTGACGGGACCGTCGAGCTACATTCCCACCGCCGCGACGTGGCAGTACTCGATCTCGTTTACCGACCTCCATTACAAGGGCAAGTGCAAAGTGGCGTGGGCGATCACCACGTCAAAGAAGACCCTCGACAGCTTCTCCGTTTCGTTCAACGTCCCGAGCTCGGCGGAAGGCGGCTTCATCCTCTACGCGCTGAACCGCAACCGGCCGAAGTACTCGGGCCCCGCGACGCTGACGGGAAAGGCCACCTGCGGCACCGCGCATCCGTCGCTTAAGGCACCGTTGCAATTCGAGTGATATAGGGCGTCCGGCGCCGCCGGACGAACGGCGTGACGGGAGGTCTCCATGTTCGAACCGTCGCTTCGCGTCGTTCGCGCCGTCGCCGCCGGCGCTATATCCCTGACTCTCTCGAGTGCTGCGTTCGCATCCGCGTTCGCCGGCGCGAGCGCGCAGCCCGCGGCCGCTTCGGTGCCGCCATCGGACATCCGCGCGATCTTCGATAAGCCCCGCTATAAGAGCGGCGTCTGGGGGCTGCGGGTGCTCGACGGCGGCAACGTTATTTTGAATTACAACGCCGGGCGACAGTTCTATATCGGATCGGTGCGCAAGGTCTTCAGCGTCGGGCAGCTGCTCAACGCCGTAGGTCCCGATCACACGTACGACACGCCGGTTTATCGAACCGGCACGGTCGACGGCGCCGGCGTGCTGCACGGCAATCTCGTCCTCGTCGCGTCCGGCGATCTGACGATGGGCGGACGCACCAATGCCGATGGAAGCATCGCGGTCAGCGACTGGGATCATAACGAGGCCGACAGCCTTGGGAACGCGGTCTTGACGGAACCGGAGCCGCTCGCCGGTTACGTCAAGTTGGCGCGCGCGGTACGCGCCGCCGGAATCACGCGCGTCGCCGGCAACGTCGTCGTCGACGACCGCCTGTTCGAGCCGTTCTTGTTCCGCGGCCAGTTCTACGTCCGCCCGATCTTCGTCAACGACGACGTCGTGGACGTCTCGGTCGTTCCCGGCGGTACTCTCGGAGCGCGCGCAAACGTCACGACGCGTCCAAAGTCGGCGGCGCTGCACGTCGTGAACCGGCTGCGTGTGGGCGCACCCAACACGAAGGACACGCTCAAGATCGATCCGGAGCTGCCGGCGTGCATCGGCAAACCGGGTTGCTCGGCCATCGTATCCGGTATGCTGCCGAGCAACTTTAAGCCGCCGCTCACCGGAAAACCGACGCTCGTGCAGACGGTGCGCATCGTCCAGCCTTCGAACTATGCTCGCACGGTCTTTATCGAAATGTTGCGCGCGGCGGGCGTCGCGGTAACGGCCGCACCGGTGCAGCAGAATCCCGTCGCGTTGCTGCCGGAGCGAGACTCGTACCGGGCGTCGAATAAGGTTGCGGAGCTCCCCGGGATGCGTTACGCGCAGGACGCTAAGCTCATTCTCAAGATCAGCTATAATATCGGTGCGGACACGAGTCTCGTGTTGCTCGGCGTGAAGAACGGCGCGAACTCGATGGACTCAGCACTTGCATACGAACGTAAAGACCTCTCCGCGCGCTGGGGAATCCCGAGCAGCGACTACCACTTCGTCGACGGCAGCGGCGGCGGCGAGACGACCGCGCGCAGCTCGGCGGTGACGCAAATGCTCGAGGAGCTGGCGAAGAGCCCTGCGTCGGCGGCGTTCGCCGAGGCGCTTCCGGTTTTGGGCGTCGACGGCTCGCTCGGCTTCGTGACGGACTTTAAGTCCGATCCCACGCTCGCGGGCGCCGCGGGAAACGTTCGAGCGAAAACGGGAACGTACGTCGGCGCCTCCAAGGCCGGCGCGATGGAGCTCAAGGGCCAGGCGCTCGGAGGATACGTCACGACGAAGCGCGGCCACCACCTCACGTTTGCCCTCGTCGTAAATAACGTGCCGATATCGAGTATTACCGACGTGATCGGTGTCTTCCAAGATCAAGGCGCCCTTGCGGCGATGCTGTGGCGCGATTACTAGCGCCATTCCGCGCTATCGATGAAGAAGTTCGTAAGCCGGCCGATCGTGCCGGCGGGTGACGGATTCATTACTCCCCCGAGCGGCAGCGAGCCGCCGATTCCGCGTGCGTTTCTGTGGGAGACCCGCACGCTCGAGGTATCTGCGTTGATCCGGAGCCGGCGTACGACGAAGAGCGATCGTGGCGACGTCTACCTGAAACGCCACTGGTACGAGCTGGAAATCGCCGGTGGCGGCACGATCGAAGTATATTACGACCGGCAGGCGAGGCGGGGCACCGCGCAGTGGTGGCTCTACACGATCGACGAACCCAACGTCGCTTGACGCCCGGTCGCGCGCGTGTTATGGTACGCACCATGTTTGCGGGCGCAGCTCGAGTGATGTGTACGACTGGACTCATGCGAATGCATGGGCTGGGGCCGTCGTGAAGCGCGCTACGTAGATCTCGAAACAGTACGTTCTCACGCCCCTCGCCGACATCTAAGCGAGGGGCGTTTCTTTCCTTGCTTTCCCATCTCACAAGGAGGCCGGGAGTATGCAACTGACCGTTGGAATTGGTTTGCTCGGTTGCGGCACGGTCGGCGCGATGGTCGCCGAGCGGCTGCAGCACGAGCGCGATACGATCGAGCGCCGCAGCGGCGTGCGCTACGAGCTTTGCGCGATCGCCATACGCGATCCACGCAAGTTGCGTCCGAGGTCGCTCGACGCGCGGCTCTTTACCCAGGACGTTTGCTCGGTGATCGACGACCCGCGCGTCGACCTCGTCGTGGAGATGATCGGCGGCGCAGTCGACGCAACCGAGCCCGTGGAACGCGCGCTTTACCGCGGCCGGCACGTCGTCACCGCGAACAAAGAACTGCTGGCGACGCAGGGGCCTCGGTTGACGGCACTCGCTCAGTCGCGCCGCGCTTCGCTTCGCTTCGAGGCGGCCGTTGCAGGCGCGATTCCGATTTTGGGGGCGCTTGGCGACGGTCTTGCGGGAGACCGGGTCTGCGGCGTCGCCGGCGTATTCAACGGAACCTGCACCTCGATTCTCTCCGCGATGGAAGAGGGTCGAAGCTTTAACGAGGCGCTCCATCGGGCACAGGCGCTTGGTTATGCCGAAGCGGATCCGGCGAACGACCTCGACGGATCCGATGCCGCACACAAGCTCGCGTTGATAATACAGCAGGCGTTCGGCCTTGCAGTAATTTCGCCTCGAATTCGCCGCACCGGGATCGGCGCCGTGTCGCAGCGCGACGTCGCGCGAGCGCGTCTGCTCGGATCGCGGATTCGCCTAGTTGCGGCGACCTTCCGAACGCCGCGCGGCGTCGTCGCCGAGGTTGCTCCCGCGCTCGTTGCCGAGGATCACGATTTCGCGCGCACGGCGGGGCCGGAGAACGCGATTCACGTTACGACACAGCATGCCGGACGTCTCGCGCTGCGCGGCACCGGCGCGGGCGGACGTGCGACGAGCTCGGCCGTAATCGCCGACGTCGTTGCCGTGCTGCGTGCCCTCGGCGAGGGACACGGCGCTGCTCCGCACAACGCGCTGCGGGAACTCGAGCCGGCAATCGACGTCGAGCCGTTCTTCGCAAGTCTACCGCGCGATCCCGAACTGCCGGCGTATGCGGTCTGGGACGAGCGCGCCGTTTCCGAGAGCGCCTCGCCGCTCTACGCGAGTGCGTGATGCACGAAGAGAACGTTTCCATTGGAGCGTTCGAGCTCGAATGCGGCGAGGTGCTCGACGGCATCGTGCAGCGCGTTACCACCTACGGAACGCCGCAAGCGGGCGGAACGAACGTCGTGCTCGTCGAGCACGCGCTCACCGGTTCCGGGCGCGCCGCCGAATGGTGGCCGGCGATCGCGGGACCGGGCGGCCTTTTCGATCCGCACCGCTGGTGCGTCGTGGGGATCAACGCGCTGGGCAGCTGCTACGGTTCGACCGGTCCCTCTTCCGGGCGCTTCCCACGGATCACCGTCCGCGACATCGTTCGTGCCGAATGTCACGCACTCGCCCGCGTTGGAATCGAGCGAATCGCCGTAACGATCGGCGGATCGCTCGGCGGCATGCGCGCGCTGCAATGGGCGCTCGACGCACCGCAGCGCGTGGGTGCCGCGGTGATGATCGGCTCGCACGACCACCACAGCGCGATGGGGATCGCATTGAACTCGTTGCAGCGCGAGGCGTTATCGCTCGACCCCGACCTTGGTTTACGGCTCGCCCGCAAGCTCGCAATTCTAACCTATAAGAGCGAGGAGCTCTTCCGCGAGCGTCACGACCGCCGCCCGGACCGCAACGGTAAGGCACGCTTCGACGTCGAGGGATATCTCGAGCATCACGGCGAGCTCTTTACTGCGGGGATGAACGCCGCGAGCTATGCGGCGCTGACGCACGCCATGGACTCCTTCGACGTTCGAAATTTCGTTTCCGACGCGGCCTCGCCGCGACCCCGGCTTACGTTCGTCGGTATCACCGCCGATTGGCTCTTCCGGCCGCAGGACGTGTGCTCGGCGGCGCGGCGTTTCGCCGGCCTCGGCTTCGATTCGAAGTACGTCGAGTTCGATTCCAGCCACGGGCACGATGCGTTTCTCGCCGAACAGAACGCGCTGCGCGAGCTGTTGCAACCGCTGATCGTCGGCGATCGGGAGAGCGCGCCATGCTGAACGGTGCCGTCAAACCATCGCGCGGATTTTCCACGCGCGCCATCTGGAGCGGCCAACAGCCATGCGCGGCCACCGGCGCGACGATCGTTCCGGTCTATCAAACGGCTACGTTCACGTTGAGCGAGATCGGCACCACCAAAGGCTTCGACTACTCGCGTACCGGAAATCCGACTCGCCTCGCGATGGAATGCCAGCTCGCCGATTTGGAAGGCGGAGCCTACGGTTCGGCGTTTGCCTCGGGGATGGCGGCGGTCGCGGGCGCCGTCTCGCTGCTCCGCGCCGGCGATCACGTTGTGGCGACAAGAGACATTTACGGTGGCACATACCGGCTCTTCACCGAAGTCTTGCCGCGCTACAACATCGCGGTGAGCTTCGCCGACACGCGCGACGCCGCCGCCACGTGGGCATCGGCGACACCGCAAACGAAGATGCTCTGGCTCGAGACGCCGAGCAACCCAACGCTGCGCCTCTGCGACATTGCGGCGCTCGCGCGCGCGAAGCCGCCGGGCGTTGTCATTGCCGTCGACAATACCTTCGCCTCGCCGTTCTTGCAGCGGCCGCTCGCGCTGGGGGCCGATCTCGTCGTCCACTCGACCACGAAATACATCGGAGGGCACAGCGACGTCATCGGCGGGATCGTCATCACGAGGAGCCGCGAGCTCGGCGAGGCGATTGCCTACCATCAAAACTGCGTCGGCGCGGTTCCGGGCCCGTGGGACGCATATCTGACGCTGCGCGGGGCGAAGACGCTGGCGCTCCGTATGCAGGCGCACACGCGCAACGCGCAGGCCGTCGCGGAGTTTCTCGACGAGCGCGCGGACGTGCTCGCGGTGAACTATCCGGGCTTATCGAGCCATCCGCAGCACGAGCTTGCAACACGGCAGATGCGCGGTTTCGGCGGAATCGTCTCGTTTCGGCCGGCCGGCGGCCCCGAACGGGCGCGCGCGCTCGCGACGCGCACCGCGATCTTTCAGTTGGCGGTTTCCCTCGGCGGGGTCGAGTCGCTCATCTGTTCGCCTGCGGCGATGACGCACGCGCCGCTCGCGCCGGACCGCCGAGAGGAGCTCGGCATCACCGACGACTTACTACGGCTCTCGGTCGGCCTCGAAGACCTCGACGATTTGCTTCACGATCTCGATAGGGCGTTCGCTACCAGCGCCGTGCGCTGATTGGCGCATCGGAATCGGCGCCGCGCGGAACGATGAAATAGACGACGATCGCTAGATACATGCCGAAGCTCAGCATCGGCATCACGAGCGCGACCAGCGTCGCGGCGATATAGACGATCATTCCCATGCGGTATCCGCGGACGGTTGCCGCGATGGCCGACCGCTCGACTTCGGGTTCGAAGGCGTCGGCGTGCACCAAGTGGGCGAGCATCCGGTTATAGAATACGGCGCAGGTAGAGAGCACGAGTCCGTAAAGAAACGTCGACGCCGAGAACGTAGGATACGATCCCAACGTCTTGGTCGCAAACGGAATCAGCACCGTCGCCGCGAGCAGCAGCAGGTTCCAGAAGACCGTCTTGCGATCGATGTGCTTGACGAGGCGAAAGAGCGCGTGATGATTCTGCCACATGAGGCCGATCACCGAGAAACTCAGCCCGTACGCGAGCAGATCCGGCCAGAGTCGCACGAGCGCGGCGCCCAGCGCGCCGCTCGTTTCGTAGCGTATCTCCGGAAGTACGAATCCCAACGCGAGCAACGTGAACGCGAAGGCGAAGACCCCGTCCGAAAAGGCTTCGAATCGACCCTTGTTCATAGGGCCACGCACCTCGCGGTGCGGGTGCTACGCTGCAACGGCGCCGACGTCCGTCTCGTCATCCGTCAATTCTTTGGTCCGACAAGCAAGGGATCCCCTGGCGAAGGAAGCCGGGATTGCCTTCTAGCCAGGCTTAGCCAGGTAGCGGAGTAAGGCAAGCCTAATCATCGGCCTCCAGACTTAAGTTTTACTCGCTGGAGTAAGGAGCAATTGTGAACCAATCCTTGAAACTCATCGCGCCGTTAGCAGCGGCGCTCGCCATCGCGGCATGTAATGCCGGCGGCACTTCTAGCGTGCCGGCGACGAACATCGGCCAATCGAGCGCGGCTAAGAGCGTTGGCTCGCCGGCGTGTCCGCAGATCACCGGCCAACCGGCCTGCCTAGTGCTGATTCAATCGAAGAGCGGCATCAGTCCCGACGTGGCGGGGTGGGCGCCGACGGACTTTCAGACGCGCTATCATCTACCGTCATCGACGAATGGATCCGGCCAGGTCGTGGCAATCGTCGACGCTTACGATAATCCCAACGTCGCTTCAGACCTCGCTGTGTATCGCTCCCAGTTCGGCCTCGGAACGGCTCCCTTCAACAAGTATAACCAGAACGGACAACAGAGTGGCTATCCCGGCGGCAGCCACCACTGGGGCGTGGGGGTCG
>DATASC010000052.1:0-19871 GCA_036269355.1 Candidatus Cybelea sp.
TTGAGGATGTCGTTGCCGGCGACGCGGCAACGAAGATTTTCGATGATGAGGCCTAGGTCGGGCATGCGCTTCATCGTAGCCGAGGCTCTCTTAGAAAGTCAAGGAAAAACTTTACTATCTCGGAGCCTTCGTGCTAGTATGGCGTGAATAGATGCACGCCGACCGTTTTTTCCAGACAACCAGGGGCAAGATCGTGAGCGAGCTGCGCCGTCGCGGCTCCGCTTCGGCTACCGACCTGGCGCGGTCGTTCGGGCTGTCGCCGAACGCGGTTCGCCAGCAGCTCATGGTCCTCGAGCGCGACGGCCTGGTCGCCGAAACGCCCGTCCGGCGCGGACCAACCAAGCCGACGTACGAGTTTTCGCTGACGACCGAGGCCGATAAGCTCTTCCCGCAGGCGTACGACAAGCTGCTCAGCGCGGTGCTGCACGAGGTGCGCGCCCAGTTCGGACCCGCCGGTGTCGAGCAGGTCTTCGACGGGCTCTCGCGCCGCGCGATCGAGCGGGCGCGACTCTCGGTGACGGCGACCGACCCCGAGCAAAAGGTTGCGCAGCTTACAGAGATGCTTCGCAAGAGCGGCGTCGTCGCGGAGTATAGTTTGATCGACGGCGGGTTTGCGCTGCACGAGCACAACTGCCCGTATTCGAGTGCCGCGAAGGAGCATCCCGAGGTCTGCCAAGTAATCCACCAAGTGATCGACGAGACGCTCGGCGGCGAGCATGCGCAGACCGAGTCGCTCGCGCACGGAGGGAAAGAGTGCCGCTTCGAATTGCATCCCCAACGGAAGGTTAGTTAAAGAGTTATGGATTTTCCGAAGTTTCAACGATTGGTCGAAGAGCGCAGCGGCTTCCGCACGATGGAGAACCCGACTGCGAGTGGCGAGTACTTCAGCGATTCGTGCGGCGACATGTACAACTTCTTTTTGAAGGTCGGTCCCGCCGCAGTCATCGAGGACATTTCGTATTTTACGACCGGCTGCGGCTTCGGCACGGCCACGTGCAGCCTGGTCGTGAACCTTGCCAAGGGAAAGACGATCGACGAAGCCGCAGCCATCTCTGCCGCCGACATCGAACGCGAGCTCGAGGGATACCCCGAGAAGAAGAAAGACTATCCCGAGCGCGCGCTCGAGGCGCTGCACGTCGCGCTCGACGACTATCGCGAGAAAGTCAGCTCCGGCAAAGTGCCGGACTATGCGGCGATGCCCCGCGCGCAGGCCGCGCCGGCGTCAGCACCTATGGAATCGCCCGCGCCGCCGTTAAATGGCGCCGCCGACGCCAAGCTCACAATCAGCCTGCGATAAGCCTGTCGGGATGGCGTTCCCGCAGCGCCGTCTCGATCCCGAGCGAAACACCAGCTATTGTGTCATCCTCGCATTGCCGTGTTGACGATGTCTTGCGTTATATCCTTACGGAGGAACGGCAATTGATCGCACCTCGTATCCGGAGCGCTATTCACTAAGATCGCACCCTCGGTGAACAGAGCACCGGAGAAGCGCAAAGCGAGATTTCGATCTTGCTTTCCCCACCCGTAGAAGTTGGCGTAGTACGCACCATCGTCGATCACCGCGTCCCAGGTCTTGGACATAAACATCGGCTGAAGTGTTTTTTGATCGAGCGCGTTATAGTCGTCGCCGCATCTCATGGGGTGCTTAAAAACGAGAACCGAAACCGTGACGTTCGGAACCGGGAGTAATCCCGCTATGGCGGCGCGGGCATGCCAGTCCACGACATTATTACAGGCTGCAACCACGAGATGACGATCTCTGCCTGAAATGACGATCAGCGGACCATTTCCACCGACCATTTTAGTGCTAGCTGCAAACCTAAAGAAAGCGTCATAGAGGCCGGGCGCAATGTCGAAATAGAAGCTGACTGTATCAACGGCGAACTTCGTAACGTTCAGCCTCGGCCTGACTGTTTGGCCGCCGTTGCCCGGAACAGCTTGGTCGTAAAGCGTGACCTCCGGTGGTCCTGTGATGTTCGCTTGTTGCCCATGCGAATCGGACGAGCAGGGAATTGCCTTAACGTAAACGCGAGACGTGCTTGGCACGGTACCCTGGACAGGTAACGGAAGTATTAGTGCCGCGAGTAAGAAGAGCGACAGGCGCCCGCTTCGCATTATGCAGGGTCCTTGCGCTGCCTGTGTTCTTTTGCCCTTCGTCCTTCGACACGCGCGCTTCGCGCGCTGCTCAGGATGACACGGAATGGGGAAGCTCGCTGATGACGTTTGCAACTTCCTTTAGCGCCCGCGTGCAGCGCGGTCCTGAGCGAGGCGCTTCGCGCCGAGACGAAGGGTCAGGATGACACCGTTGTGTCGAGCGGCGCTGTGGTAAGGACTTCGTAACGCGAGGTTTTGTGCTCCGGATCTGGGAGCGATTCGAAGAGCGCTAAGCGGCCGACGTCGAGGCTGATTGGCGCAAACTCGATCATCGGCAGCGGCGCGCCGCGCTCCTTGACTCGGGCGATGGTCACGTGGGCGACCGGATCGTTGTCGAAGACGAAGCCGAGATTTGCGTATTCTACGCGCACTTCGCGCGCCAGTGCGCGGAACGCCGCTCCTTGCTCGCGCGCGCCGATGTAAACGACGCGGGGCCTGCGCTCGTGCGGGAATGCGCCGAGCTTATCGAGCGTCACTGTAACGGGTGCCGAACGGCTTGCGCTACCCTCAAGCGCTTCTGCGACGGCATCGCAGCGCGAAGCCTCGACAAAGCCGAGGAACGCCAGGGTTACGTGAAGCTTCTCAGGCGCTTCGTAGTGTGCGGCGAATCCCGTTCGCAGCAGAGCGCCGGAGACCGCCGTGCAATCCGCGCGCGCCGCATCGCGAAGCTCGATTCCTACGAAGAGCCGTCGCTTGCGGGGCGCACTCTCAGCCATTGACGAGATACGGGTTGGAGACTCTTTCGATTCCGATCGTCGTGAAGGGACCGTGGCCCGGGACGACCGGCGTCGTATCGTCGTACGGCAGCAGCTTGCGGCGAATCGAGTCGACGATGTCTTCCATCGACGTTCCGCCAAGATCCCATCGCCCGATCGAGCCGGAAAAGAGCGTGTCGCCGGTGAGCAGCGTCGGCGTCGTTCCGGAGACTTCGAAGCAGACGCTGCCCGGCGTGTGCCCCGGCGTGTGGAGTACTTTGCAGCGTATGCTTCCGGCCGTAATTTCATCGCCGTCGCGCAAGTCTGCGTCGAGCGCGACGGCCGGCGGCGGCTTGGGTAAGCCGAGCCAGCGCGTCAGCGCCGGAAGCGAATGGTAGAGCGGAACATCCGCGGGATGAAGTAACCCGGTCGCGCCGGTGAGCTCGCGCAGCCGCCCTAGATCGCCGATGTGGTCCGGATGTGCGTGAGTATGAAGCAGGTACTTCGCGCGCCAGCCATTGTTCTTCAAGCGGACGTCAACCTCGTCGACGCCGTCCCCTCCGTCGACGACGATTGCATCGCCCGTCGCTTCGTCGGCGAGGATCGTGCAATTGCAGGCCAGCGGTCCGACCGGAAACGTCTGAACGATCAACGGAGGCTCCTATTCGACGTGAATGCCGAAGTCGTGAAAGCCGCCGTTGAAGTACCCCAGCGGCGAACCGGGACGCGCGCTACACGAGATGACGTGACCGACGAGAATGGAGTGCGACCCAATGTGATGCTCGGCGGCGAGCTCGCAGTCGAAGTGGGCGATCGTTCCGTTCAAGACGGGTGCGCCCGTCGCGTCGACGGTGTAACCGATCTCCGTAAATTGGCGATCGCGGACCTTGCCCGAGAAATGCTCGGCGAGCAGTCGTTGTTCGCCTGCGAGCACGTTGACGCAAAAGACCCGCGAGCTCGAGATGAAGAGATAGCTGCGCGCCTCTCGATTGATGCATATCAGCAACGAGGGCGGATCGAGGGAGACGCTGGCAAACGCATTGACCGTTATGCCGCGCGGCTCGCCTTCCTTAAGCGTCGTTACGACGGTGACGCCGGTCGGAACTCGGCGCATCGCGTGCCGAAAGGCATCAGGGCCGGTCATTGGCGCCGCGCGCCGATACCGATGCCGAGCGGGAGTATCGTTGCATCGAGCGCGGGATGATCGAGAAAACGGTCAGCGAAGCCGGGCACCGCCAAACAATCGTCGAAGATCGCGACGCCGGAGAGTTTGAGCATCGGAATGACGAGGTCGAGATAAGTCGAGTATTCGCTTTTGTTCGCGGCGACGAAGACGATGTCGAGATTGCGGTGAGGAAAGTTTTCGAGCAGCTCCAGCGCGGGCGTATTGATGACCTCGATGTAGTCGTCTTCGGCGGCCTGGATGAAGTACGCTCGGGCGACCTCGGTACGCGCAACGTCCGGATCGATCGTCCAAATCCGCCCGGCGCTCGGCTGCGCGAGCGCCATCCAGAGCGTGGAATAGCCGTACGCCGTGCCGACTTCCAATATCCGGTTCGCCTGCATCGCCGTCACGAGCGTCGCGAGAAAGCGACCCGTGAGGCGCGAGATGAGAGGACTGCCGTCGTGCGCGCTGCGCGTTTCGAGTTCGATGAGTAAACGGTGCGGCGGCGGATGGACTGCGTCGAGCTCGCGCAGCAGTTCATCGGAGATCACGGAGTTCGCTTTGGGCGCGGCTCCGCTAGCGACCTGCGCGCTCGGCGGCCTTGACGACGTTGCGGAGAAGTGCGACGTTGGTAACCGGTCCGACACCGCCCGGAACCGGCGTAATTGCACCCGCGACCGCGGCCGCGCTTTCAAAATCCACATCGCCTTTGAGCGCGCCGTCGACGAGGGTGGTGCCGACGTCGATGACCGTTGCGCCCGGCATAAGGTCTTCGCCACGTATCAATCCGGGTACCCCGGCGGCGACGACGACGATATCGGCCATTCCGACGAACGGTTGCAATCCACTCGACTCTTTGTGAAGGATCGTGACGGTTGCGTCTTGCGCGAGCATCAGCATCGCGACGGGCGCTCCAACGACGATCGAGCGGCCGATCATCACCGCGCGACGCCCACGCAGCGGCCAGTGCGGACTGCGCTCGAGTAGGAGCATCACCGCAGCCGGCGTCGCGGGCACGTACTCGGTACCGCTCCCGAAGGCGAGATGTCCTTGATTCGTCGGATGCGCGCCGTCGACGTCTTTATGCGGCGGAATTGCGTCGGCAATCTCACGGATCGAAAGATGCGGCGGCAGCGGTTGCTGCAGCATCACTCCGTGCACGCCGCCGTCGCCGTGCAGTTCTTCCAAGCGCTCGCGAATTTCGGAGGCCGTCGCGCTTTTGGGGAGCCGGTCGACTGCGACGGCGATCCCCACCTGCTCGCCCGTTCGCTCGAGATTGCGCACGTAAGCGCGGCTCGATTCGTCCTCCCCGACGAAAACGACTACGAGCTTGGGGTGAACGCCGAGAGCGCGCAGCGCGCTCGTGCGAGCGACGAGCTCGGTGCGCAAGTCGGCGGCGAGCGATCTTCCGTCGAGAATCGTAGCGGGCACGCCGACGGCGTTTCGTTCGCCGAAGCAGCGGAACCTAGTAGGCGGAACGGTAGGGTTAGCGGCGGCTGGTGCCGCACTCGGCTGACGAATGTCCCGTTACGTCGTCTGGGCCGTCGTTGCAGTCGGGCTCGCGATCGCGTTCTTCGTGATCGAACCGTTCTTCGTTTCGTCCACGAACCGCCCGAATGGCCCCGAAGGGCTCACCGGCGAAGCGGCGCCGAATTTTGCGCTGCGCGACGATCTTGGCGGCGCGGTATCGCTCGATCGATATCGCGGCCGTGTGGTGTTCATGAATCTCTGGGCGTCGTGGTGTCCGCCCTGCCGAGCCGAAATGCCCGACTTGCAGCGGCTGGCGGACAAGTACGCCGGAAGATCGCTTGCGATCGTCGGAGTCAACGAAGGTGAGTCGCCCGAACGCGCGCGCGCGTACGCAAATTCGCTGCGGATCCGGTTTCCGATTTGGATCGATTCCGCGCAACGTTACGGCCGCGCATACGGAGCGCTCGGTTTGCCCACCACCGTCGTCCTCGACCGTCGCGGAATCGTCGTGCGCGGATTCGACGGTGCGCTGACTTTAACGCAAATGGAATCGGCGGTGGCGCCGCTAGCGGGACGGTGATCTTTTTGCTCGCGGCCGCTGCCACCGTTGCGGCCGCAGTCGTCGCGGAGCTCGTTCTGCCGGGACGTCTCGTCTATCACGCCGGCTGGTATAACGTGACGCTCGCGGCGCTGGTCGTGGTTACGTTCGCCGCGGGGCGCGGCTGCTATCGTCGCGCGCAGACGGCGCGCGGTCGCATCGCCGCACTCGCCGTCGTCGCGGGGACCGCGTTCGCGGGATTCGCCGGCGTGACGAGTGGGCTTTTCGCCCCCGACAATTCGACGTACGCCGGTGTACCCGGACAGCGCGTTCGCGTCGAATCGCTCGGTACGCTCGTTTTTCCGCTCGCGTCGGCAGACGATAGCGAGCTCGGTTCGGTTTCGCTCGAGCGCCCGCCGCGCTCGACGCTTGCGCTTGGAGACCGCAGGCGCGACATCGGAGGCTTCATCGTGCGCACCGTCGAGCGCGGCGTGGTTTACGTTGAAGCGCGCGACCTTCGCGGAAATCGGCTCACCGTCACGCAGCCGTCTGGCAGCGTCTTTCTCTCGCCGGTGCTGCTGATGCAGCATAGGCAGACGATAGCCGGGCTCGACGTTCCGTTCGATTCGTTTAACGTTCCGGCGATGCGCCGTATCGTGAAAGCGATCGCGTTCACTCCGGCACAAGCGGCGATGATGCTTCACGGCGGCGCGATGCCCGGTGAATCGGCAGTGCTCTTCGCGGTCGACGACGATAAAGACCGGCCGCTGCGAAACGCGATAGCGCTGAGCGCCGGCGGCCGCGCCGTTCGAATCGGCGGACTCGTCTTACGAGGTTCGGCCGCGAGCTACCCAGCTGTCGAAGTCGTCGCCGCGCCGAACTTGCTCGTGGTGATTTTCGGCCTGCTGCTGGTGCTTGGGGGCGCGGTCGCGCTATTCAGTGGCCCGCGACGATCGCCCGCACGTTCCTAAGGACGACGCTTCCTTCGGAAATCTCCATACCCTTTGGCGGCAACACGTAGATCGACATCAGACGCGCGGCGCGGGTATCGGTCGGAAAGCGCACGGCAACGCTGCGCCACCCGGGTTGACCGAGCTGAGCCGCGTCGAGCAAGACGTCCTCGTTGATCTCATTGCGTACTGCAACGCGAAGGCGCGCGGCGCTTCCATCGTCTTGAAGATCGAAGGCGATGCCGATCGTGTCGTCGGGAAGCGCGACATCGCTCGAGGCGTACGCGGCTCGCTCGCCGTTTCCAAACGCGAAAGAGAGCCGCACGCAGCTTCCGCAGCCGGCGTTACGCTCGACGCTTCCCTGACCGCCGCGGCGCGCCGTCACGAACCGCGCGTTCTCTGCGAACGGCAGCGCGACGTCGTGCGAACCGACGGTAACGCGCACCGCGGCCAGTGCCGTTCCGATCCGAACGGAGACGTTCGCGTCCTGCGATCCCGCGTGAAACCGGCCGAAACGATCGATCGTTCCGGCGTTCGCGCTCCAGCGCAGCATAGGCGGAAGCGCCAGTTTGTAGCCGTGAGAATCGAAGGCGCGCGCTTGCAGCGCGATCGTCGAGTCGGGATCCACGTTCGGGCGCGCGGGTGCGATCGCCGCGCGAGCCGGCGCCGCGGCGACCTCGACCGGGACACGTCCTTTTAGCCCCGCGCCGCTTAGCTCTAATGCTCCGCTCCCGGGATGGAGCGCGAAGAACGTGCCGTCGCGAAACGTGCCGAGCTGCGCCGGAACGACACTCGCCCCGACGGAGACCTCGCTCCCGGCAACGTGATCGGCGGCGTCGACGGCGGCGATGCGCATGGGAATCTCGGCGCCGTCCATCGCGCGCACGATGCCCGGACGCGCGACGAGGCGAACGGGCGGCCCCGTCGGCGCGGTGCTGTAAACGAAGAGTCCGTCGGAGATCGGGCGTTCTTTTCCGTCGGAGGGCGAGTTTACGACCGACGCGACACTCTCGCCGAGACGGCGCACGACCATCGTTGACGAGCCGCCGCCGTCGAGCAGTAAACCCTCCGTCGCGCCGAGCGCGCGCATCAGCGCGGAGAATTGCGGGCGCGTGACGCCAACGCTGATTTCCGGCTGCCGGCCGTCTATTTCCACGAAGAAGACACGTCCGTCGGCAGCGATCGCGGCACCGGAACACGGCATTCGCCGGGCGTTCTCCTCGCGGTACGGCGCGTCGGGATCGTCGTACCATCGCCCGTCGTGGAGGACGAGCGCGCCGCCGCCGACGGCCGCAGTGATATCGGCTAGCGCGATCGGCTGTAGATCGCCGCTCGCGGTTATCACGCTGCCGGCGTCGGGTACGCCGAGCACGCCGTACTCGTCGGGTCCGATTGCGGCGTAATAACCGGGCGGCTGCGGGGTGAGGTTGTCTGCCACGCCCGTTACCCGATATCGCGCGAGCGGCGGCACGCCGTCGAGCGGCTGCAGTTCGAGCAGCGTCAGGTTGTCGCGCGGGGGAACGCGCCCATAGAGCGGCGTCAGCAGTGAGATTCCGCCGCCGGGCTGCGGCATCTCGTCGATTCCATCGAGCGGCATCGTACGATCTTCGATCACGACTTGACCGGTGAACGTAAACTCGGCGATGTGTGCCGCGCCGTCGCGGGTTACCGCGAGAACGTAACGCTTGTATGGAAGCTGCAAGAGCGCTCCGTCGCGAACGACCATGTTTATCGGGCGGTTGGTGTTGCCGATATCGAAGTAGTCGCCGTTGATTCCCGCAACGGCACGGGTGCGCAGCGCCATCGAGCCGACCGTTTCGCCGCGCGACACGAGCGAGTCGTTCGCGACCACCGACCCGAGCTTCACGTCGCCGCGATGCGGCGCAACCGCGACGACGTGGACGGCGAGCGGTCCCACCGCCGTGTCCAGTTGGTAGTCGCCGTAGTCGACGCCGGGCGCGATGTTCTCCACCGAGGGTGCCTGCTCGACGATCGCCGGAAAGGGCGCATCCGGCGCGATACGCTCGGGGAGCAAACCTGCGCGCGCCGTACCCGACGCGGCCAGAAAACAGACGAGCAACAGGCCGCAGCCGGTGAATTTCATTTGTGCGGGGACCAAATTGCGACCGCAAGGGGATAACTTCCCGTTCGAAACGGCGCGCCGACGACGCGGCGAAGCGTGTGCGTATCGATGACGTCGATCGCGTTAGAGCTCGCACACGGAACGTACAAGCGGCCGCTCATCGAATCGAGCGATGGCTTCCAGGGAGTCGAGCACGTGTGCAGCGCCTCGTGCTTCGCGCGCAGCGTCCGTGCGTCGAGGACGTCGACCGTCCCGAGGCTCTCGTCGGTCACGAAAAGCGTTGCAGTTTTGGAATCGAGTACGGCACCGAGAGGGAAGGCTAAATCGCCGCTTCGCGCTACGACGTGCGGCCTGCCTGCGGTTACGGCAACCGCAACCGCCGATCCGGCCGCGGCGAAGAGCGAACCCGCGCTTTGGTTTGAGATGCCGTAGAGCCGCGTACCATCGGGCGATAGTGCGAGCGAGAATATCCGGTCAACAACGAAGAACCTGTGCAAAACGCGCATCGAACGCGCGTCTATTGCTGCGACCGTACCGTCGTTCGCGTTGGCGACGTAGACGGTCTGACGTCGCTCGTCGATGGCGAGCCCTTCCGCGGTCTCTCCGGTCGAGACGTGCGTTACAGCCCCGTCCGCGGCGACGCGCGTGAGCGCGCCGCCGCCGCTGAAATCGCGATCGGTCACGAATATCGCGCCGCTGCTCGCGTCGATCGCCACCTCGTCGCCGACGGGAACGCCGCGGATGCGATCGACGCTCCACGGCGAGAGCGTCGCGACCGTTAGGGTGTCACCTTGCGTGTTGGGAGCCGCGATCCGGCCGTGCACGTCGGCGACCGCGTCGCTCGGGCTTCCGCCGGTCGCCAACACGCCAAGCACGGCGAACGTGCGAGCATCGTGCACCACGAGGCCGTCGTCGTACGAGGCGACGACGAGGAGCGCACGAGACGGTGGCGGCGGCACCGCGATTCGCAGCCTCTTTGCCGCGAGCCCGGCTGCATTGCCGGCGACGAGCAGGGCCGCTCCCCCCGTCGCGCTCTGCGGAACCTCGTAGAAGTCGTTTGCATCGAGGGTTCCGGGGCCGAGAAGAACGGCACGATAGGGAGGCCCGAATCCGCTAACCGTGAGCGGGAGAAGACTTCCGGGCAAATACGGCCACGCGGTTCCCGCGATTCTCCCCGTTGCGCGGTCGCCATACGGCGGTCGCGCCGCGGAGGCGATCAGAAATGCTGCGAGCAGCAGTGCGAAAATGCGATTAGGCGGCACGCTCACTCTCGTAACGCGTCGCCGGCAATCTCTGCGACGGCTTCGAGGCCGGCGACCACGTCGGTGCTCGGCGCGACGAGCGTATCGGCGGCCTTGCGCGGGTCGAAGAGAAAGCTTGCGAGCCGGTAATCTCCGAACGTTCCCGCGACGATCGTGCCGTCGGGATCCACGGCGAACGCGCGTTGCGCGCTCGTATCGAAGACGACCACGTACAGGCGGAGTTCGAGCGCGCGAGCCCGCGCTACGCGCTCGAGCCACGGTGCGCCGTGCTGCGTCTTCCAGCCGATCAGCGCGTAGCCGGCGCGCCGGTAGGCGACCAAACCCGCGGGATCGAGAACGAGCTCGTCGCCGACGATCGGGACGGGCGGCTCGTTCGCGGTCGACGCCGCGGTCGCAACGCCGTGCGGCGAGAGAGCGACGGAGTCGTCGAGTAGCGTGAGCCGCTCCGAGACGTCATCGGGAAGACGGTCGTAGGAGATCGCCACCCGCATAGCGCCGCCATATGCCGGCGCGCGCGATGGCGGACGCTTGGGAGCGGCGCGCGGTGCGCGTTCGGTGCCGACCTCAATTGCCGCGCTTATCGTCTCCGGCTCGTGCTCGCCGGCGATCGCTACGATCTCACCGCGCGCATCGACAATTTGACTCTTGCCGCAGTATGCAACCATGCCGAGCTCGCTCCCGCATTTGTTGGCGGCGACGAAGGGGACGCCGTTTTCATAGGCGCGGACGCGCGCGAGAAGATCGGCCTGAACGTTTTCGAGAGACTCCGGGTTGCGGCCGCTGGTGACCCACGCCGTCGGCATCACGAGCAGATCCGCGCCGCGGTCGACGAGTACGCGCGAGATCGTCGGAAGCCGGCCGTCGGCGCAGACGAGTACGCCGAGCTTACCCGCCGCACATTCAATCGGAGCGATGTGCCTGCCCGGAGCGAACCAGCGCCGGTCGAAATGCCATAAGAACACCTTGTCGGCACGACCGGCGTGCGAGCCGTCCGCATCGATGACCAAAGCGCCGTTGCGAATGCCCGAATCGCTGCGCGCCGCGGCGCCGGCAACGATTACCGTTCGATTCGTGGCAGCGATATCGCGCAGTCGTTCGATCGCGCCTGCGACCATCGCTTCATCGAAATCGGCGGTCCCGAGAACGTACGCGGGAAACGTAGCCTCGGGCAATACAAGCAGGTCGCACTGCGCGGCGGCACGCTGCGTCTCCTCGACGATGTGTTCGAGCGCATTTGGAAAATCGCTGCGGTCGTGCGCGCGCAGCTGCATTGCCGCAACGCGGAGAGAGCGGTTCATTCTCGGCCGTTGATTCGCGCCTCGAAAGGTATGCCCTTATCTTCCGACCAAGTCTGCGCCCGGGAGATGCTGCCAAACGTGAAACCTGCGATTTCTGCGTATCCGCTTGCGGTTCTTATCGCAGGCGCTATTTCTTTCGGCGCGGTTGCGCCGCTCGAACCGGCCGTTGGGGCCACGCCATCGCCAAAGCCGTCTGCGTCGCCGAAGAGCAAGGACGTCTGCGACTCGACGAAGAGCAAATGGGCACACCTGCAGTGCGAACAGTTCAACAGCTCTGCACCCGGCGACGAGTATTTCGGCCGCATGAAGATCAGCTATCTCGGCATCGACAACACTTACAAGGACGGAGCGATCAGCGCGGGCGCCTACACGACCGATCCCAAGCTCGTCTCGAAGCTCGACTTCGCCACCGAAGCGCTGCAGCGCTGGGCCGCCAAATATCCGAACGACCCGCAGCTTCCACGCTCGTACTTTCTCGGCATTCAAGTATTGCGCAAAGTGTACACGCAGTCCGAGCAGCAGACGACCTGGGAGTTCATCCAGTTGCTCGTCACCAAATACGGTAACACCTATTTTGGTAAGGTGATGAAATCGTCGCTTGCTAAAGACGGCTACACCGAGCATTGGTTCGCGCTGGCACAGATTTGTCCGACGCCGCTTCCGCCCGGCGTGATGCCGGAGGCGGCCCCCGTCGCGACGCCGAGCCCTACGCCCGCGCCGGGACATCCGGCAGTCGATCTGATTACGCCGCCGTGCGTACAGCCGTCGCCGATAGCAACGGAGATGCCTCCGATGCCCGAGCCCAGCAGTTTGCCCGGAACGCCGAAACCGTTACGGGGTGGGCCCGCGCCCGCGGCTTCGTCAATGCCGGAGGCCAGCGGTTTGCCCGGAACGCCGGAACCGTTGCCGGGCGGGCCGGCGCCCGCGGCTTCGCCAACTCCGCGCCGATAACAAAAGCCCCTGCGCGAACGCAGGGGCTTTTGTTTTGCTGCGGAGTTGAAGCTTAGAGCTTCAATCCGATGCCCGCGTACGGGCCGCTTTCCGAGAATCCAATCGGAGCGGCGTTGTTGTTGTAGCCCCGATCGCCCAGGAACCCGGCCTCGATGAAGAGCGGGAAGCCCGGGAACGTGTAGGAAACGCCGAGGTCGTACTTGAGGACGTCATATCCTACGTTGTACGTACACGCGGTCGTCGGCGGGGAGCATGCTCCCGCAACGCTCGAGTAGTTTCCGTTCACGCCGAAGTAGTAGACGGCGCTGCCGTACCAAGAGAAGACGTGGTCGAGGTCCGGGAGTTTCTCCAGACCGACGCCCGCGCCGTTCTCCATGGGATAACCGTAGTTGTTACGGCGCGACATGTAGCCGCCAACGACGTAGATGCGCGGTGAGAGGACGCGAATCCCCAGCCGTGCGTCGAAGTCGTAATCGCGGCCGACGAAGGCCGGAACGTATGACGTACCGAGTCCGCCGATCGTCGTGACGTAACATTGCGGATCGCCGGAACCGCCGCAGTTATGCGGCCAGTTGTACTGACGATAATCCACCTCGACCATGAACGGAAGGTTCATGACCGGGATTTCAATCGCGCCGTGCAGACGGTACGAGAATCCGCCGTTGTTGTTGTTGCCCGTGTTACCGGGGCTGAACTCGTTGTAGACCTTTGGCGAGATGATGTAATCGCCCGCCACATAGAAGTCGTAGTACGGTGCAGCCGTCGGTGCCGGAGTCGGCGTGGGCGGCGGCGGCGGCGGTGGTGCCGGCGGTGGCGCGGGTGGCGGCGTCGCTGGTATGTAGCGAACTACGACCAGGCGGCGGTCCGGCACCCATTGCACGTAGGCCCCCATGCCTTCCGAAATGACACGGACCGGTACGAGAACGGTACCCTGATAGATCTCCGGCGGGACGTCCAACGGACGCGACTCGCCGTTAATCATGACTTCTGGTTTTCCGACGGTGACTTTGACTTCGGCCCCTGGCTTACTGACCGTCGCCGTCTTGCTGCCCGCATCCCACGATACCGTCGGATACGGCGGGCCCATTTGCTCGAACATCGAGCGAAGCGGAATGAGAATCGTTCCGCCCCGAACGAGCGCTGCGAGCACGCGACCCTGTTTCAGGATGTCTGGCTTGGTATAGACGTGATGGTCGTTGTAAAGAATCGGATACTGACCCGACGGCGGGGACCCGAAGTTCGCCGGCGGAGCAGCCATCGCTCCCTGGTCCTGAGCGATCGCGTTGGTTCCAATGTTGCCATGCGAAGCTCCGGGCTGGGCTGCGACCGCGTTGAGTCCAAGACCGGCTGCCATCAGCACGGCCAGGACTCCAGTGCTCAGTCGCTTCAATCTGTCCTCCTAGCTGATTAATTGAGCTTAGGCCTAACCGCCCGAACCCTGCGGCACGGTCGGTGAGTACCTTTGGCATCCTTTTCGGGGACGGGCGATTGCCTCCCCTGCAGTGAGAGCCGACTCAGGCGAGCTTTTCGCGCAGTTTCGCTAGGAACTTGGCCTTGTCGATAATGTAGCGCTCGTGGGTACCTTCTGCGACCGCTTCCTGCTCGTCGAAGACTTGGACCGCAAAGCTCACTCGCGGCCCGTCGAGCATCACCACCTCGACCTCGGTTCGGACGATGAAGCCGACCGGGACCGGCTTCTTGTGCTCTATGTCGACGTGCGTCCCAAGGGTCACCTGGCCGGCCTGTAAGATCGGCTCGACGCAGTGAATGGCGGCGCTCTCCACCAGTTGAACCAGCATCGAGGTGGAAAGGACGTCGACGCCCTTGTTGCCTGCTTTCTCGGCAGTCATCCACTCTTCGACGCGGCTCTGGAGGCTATACGAGCGGCCGATGTCGAGCTTCGCGCTCATGCCCCCGTGAGATACGCCCTGCACCCGATGACCTCATGCCGAGGTTCTGGGCTGTGTAGGCTCCGGTGGACGCTTCTTTGAATCAAAGGCCCTGTAGCGCCGTATATCAGACCATGAAGGACCGATTTTAGAAAGAGATGCTCAGGATGACACCCCTCTCCGTTTCTTTTAGAGCGACGACGATGGTGCTTGCCGCCGCGACGGCCGCGAGCGCCATTTCGGGATGCGGAAAGAAGGCTGCCCCCGCGGCCCCGCCCCTGGTGGTCGACGCGGCCGCCGCGACTCGCCAGAATCTCGCGACGTTTCTCACCCTCGACGGCCAGATAGCGCCGCTCGAACAATCGACGCTCGCGTTTCAGCAGAGCGGCACCATTCTCAAGATCAACGTCAACATTGGCGACATGGTGCACAAGGGCGAACTGCTGGCGACCATCGATCCGCGCACGATCCAAGCGTCGCTCGATCAAGCGCGCGCGCAGGCGGCGCAGTACTCGGCAGCCGCGCAGGGCTCCGTAGTCGGGTATCCGGTTCAGGTTCAAAATAACGAAGCCGCGGTTCAGACCGCCAAGGCGTCGCTAGAGAACGCGAAGCTCGTCTACGATCAAAACAAGACGCTCTACAAACAGGGCTACGTTTCGGAGACGACGCTGCAGCAGTCGCAAGCGAACTACGTTCAAGCGCAGTCGACGTATAACAACTCTGTCGTGGGTCTGCGCAACAACGTCGTCAGCGCACAGAACGTGAAATCGCAACAGGCCCAGGCCGCCGCTGCCTCCGCGCAGGCCGACCTGCTCGCCACTCAGTTGTCGCAGACGTATCTCTACTCGCCCTACGACGCGGTCGTTGCGAACCGCTTGGTCGACCCCGGAGCGTACGCCTCGCCTTCGCAGCCGGTATTGCAAGTCGCACGCGTCGACAAGGTGTGGATCAACGTCAACGTCCCCGACGAGGATTTACCGTACGTGCACCCGGGGATCACGGTGACGTATCAGTCGACGTCGTTACCGGGGCGGACGTTCACCGGTCCGGTCCAAACGGTCAATCTGGTGCCGACGTCGGGCACCCTCTCGTATCTCGCGAGACTTCAGGTACTCAACCCCGGCTACGTTTTACGCGGAGGCATGCTCGTCACCACGACCGTGACGAAGGCGCGAGCGGCCAACGCGATCGTCGTACCGCGCAGCGCGGTGGCGCAGACGCCGAATGGCAATCTCGTCTACGTGGTCGCCGACAATAAGGCGGAAGCGGTTCCGGTGCGCGTCGGCGTTCAGACCGATACGCTCGCGCAAGTCATTAGCCCCAAGATTCAAGCCGGGACGATGGTCGTGACAACGCGTCCTGACGCGCTCAAGGACGGCAGCGTCGTTGCGGTCAGCAACGGCAACGCGCCCTCCGCCGCCAACGGCACGGTGCACTAAGGATGAATCGTGGACCGCTTCGCGCGCGTGCGCCGATCGCGGCGCTCGTGCTGGGCTCTCTCGTCACCGGATCGGCCTTCGCGCAGACGACGCCGCCACCCAACTCCGGCGAGATACAGGGAGTGCCCGGAATCATAATGCCGTCGCCGTTGCCGGAGCCGACCATCAGCGGAACGCCAATTCCCTATCCCGCCTATGGCACTCCGGCTCCGGACGTCGCTCAGCTCAAACAGAAGAAGGGCGTGCCGCAGTCGATTTCGCTCGAGGATTCGATACGAATCGCCGTCGCGCTCTCGCCGACGTTTGCCTTGCAGAACGCGCAATGGGCTGCGATTCACGCGAAATACACCTCGTCGGTACAGGCATATTATCCGGGATTGAGCGCGAACGCTCAGGCCGGCAACGAGTATTCGAACGGAACGACGAGCAGCACCGGCGGCGTGGGACGGGCGACGAGCAGTCCGGGTCCGAATCCGAACGCGGCGTTCGGTCTCGCCACCCCGGCAGCATATTCGCAGTCGAGTGTAACGAACGAGTCGGCGACGATCAGCATCACCCAGCTGATCTACGACGGCGGCCGGACGATCGCGAACATTCGGTCGGCAAAAGCTGCAGACATCGCCGGGCGGGCGACGCTTCTGCGTCAGCTGCAGACGCTGGCCTTCAATGTCGCTAATGCATACTATACCGTGCTCGAGGATAACGCTACCGTCACGGCCGATGCTCAGCTGGTTCATGAGTTCGAGGTCAACGAGGCGTCCGTCGCGGCGCAAATCCGCAACGGCGCTGCCGCGCGATCCGATATTGCGGCTGCGCAGTTCCAAACGGCGCAAGCGCGGGGAAATCTCGTCACTGCGCAGGGCGTTGCGATTGGCGCGCAAGCCACATTTGCGACCACGCTCGGGCTCGACGCCGACGCGCAAGTCCTACCGCAGCAGGCAACGGCGCGGCCCGCAACGCCGAATCCGACCTATCAGGCCTCGCTCAAGCGGGCGTTCATTATGCGGCCCGACTACCTCGCGGCCGCCTACAACGTGCAGTCGGCCCAAGAGAACGTACGCTACGCCAAGCTTGCTCGATTCCCGATTCTTACGGCGGGCGCAAGCGACGGCATCAGCCGCCAGTTCATCGATTGCTTCTCGACAACGGTGACGGACAAGAACGGGAACGTGACGCCGATTTCGGCCTGTCCGAGCGGCAACATCGCACCGAACGGCTTCCCGTCGAGCTGGACGAACAGCAAGTCGATCGGCCTCAACCTGTCGATCCCGATCTACGATCAAGGCGTCACGAACTATAACGTCGCGGTCGCGGCATCGCAGCTCGATCAGGAGATCGCCACCCTCAACTCGACAAAGCTGACCGTAGAGTCCGACGTTCGCTCGGCGCTGGCGACGTTGATTTCGTCGCAGGCGTCGTTCGTGCAGGCACGATCGGAGCTCATCTCGGCCCAGGTCTCGCTCAGCGCTACGCAGGCGCAATATAAGGTGGGCGCGACGACGATCCTCAACGTCGTAACGGCGGAGGCGAACCTCACGACGGCACAATCGGCATATATTACGGCGCTTTACGGCGTCTATACGGCGCGCCAGAATTACTTGTACGCAACGGGTGTGAGCGACGTACAACTCTAGCTTAGAATGATTCGTCCGGCCGCCGAACCGCCGGCGACGATTTCGGATCCGGTCAACGCGGCGATTCTCGCGATTTCCGAAGACCGTCTCGCCGGCTTTCAACTCGATCCGTTCGGCGAGATCGCCGAACGCAGCGGCGTCCCGGTCGACGCGGTAATCGGGCGGGTCGCCGCCATGCTGCGAGCAGGCACGATCCGTCGCGTGCGCCAGACGATGCTCGCGACGAGCCTAGCTCGAGGTGCGCTCTGCGCGTGGGAGATCGCGCCGGAGCGGCTCGAAGCTGCATTCGACTTCATGTTCCGCGACGATCCGTTCTCAGGGCACGTCGTCATCCGCACGACCGATGCGGCCTCGCCCGGCAGCACCTATCGCCTCTGGACGACCCTGAAGGTTCCGCAGGAGTTCTCGCTGCGCAAACACGCGGAGTGGCTCCGAGGCCAAGTGGGCGCCGAACGTTTCCGGCTGATGCCCGCGAAGATGCTCTTCGCGCTGGGGGTCGGCCACGTTCGCCGGCGCGGGCTCGAACCAGGAGCGCGCGCACCGGAACCTGCGCGGCCGCTGCTGACGTCGATCGTGCAGCTCTCGGAACTGGAATGGCGCATCCTCGTGGCGCTCAAGCGCGAGTTTGCGCCGGACGAGATCGTCCGCGAGCTCTGGAACGGGCGCGCCGCCGAGGCCGGCGTCGATTTGGAAACGTTCACGGAGGTCGCGCGCTCGCTCGACGCGCGCGGTGTCGTCGGGCGATTCTCCACCTTCCTCGAACACGTCAAGGCGACTGCCGGCAACGAACGGGCGACGCGCTATAACGCCCTCTTCCACTGGGCAGTGCCGCCCGGACGCGAGCTCGAGGCCGGACGCGAAGTCGCGCGCCATTACGTGATCACCCACGGATATTGGCGCGAGGGTGGCCCCGAGTTTCGAAACGTAAACGTGATGGCGGTGGCGCACGGGCTGGAGAAGCCCGTCGTCTTGGCTCACAAAGCGGCGATCGACGCGCATCTGCGCGAAGCGGGAATCGACTTCGCATACACAAACGTCTTCTGGGGCGGTCGCAGCGAGATCAAGCCATCCGAGATCGCGCCTGTGGCCTACCGCGAGTTCTGCGTGGCTCGCGGGATCGATCCCGAAGCGATGCGCGCAGACGACGACGAGGAGGAAGCATCGGCGTGAGGCTCCAGCTACGGTGCGCGGCGGCCGCCGCGTTATGCGCGACGGTTCTTGCGGCGGGTTGTACGAAGGTCGCCGGCGGCGGTCCCGGCGGCGGCAGTCATCCATGGACCGAGCCTGGGGTCCTGCGATTCTCGGAGTTTTCCGATCCGAAGAACCTCAATCCGGTCTTGAACTCCGCCACTCCGACGCTGGACCTGTCGATGTTCATATTTTCCTGGACGGTTCGTTACGACGCGAACGCGCATCCCATTCCGGACGCGCTGCGAGAGCTTCCGACGATCGCCAACGGCGACGTCAGCAAAGATGGCCTGACCCTAAAGTATAAGCTTCGGTCGAACATCAAGTGGCAAGACGGCATCGCTCTTACGTGCAACGACCTGAAGTTCACCTGGCAGGTCGTCATGAATACGCATAACAACGTCGTAACGACCGACGGCTTTAAGGACATCGGGAGCATCGACTGCAGCGATCGGTATGTCGCCGTGATCCACATGAAGAAGCTCTACGCGCCGTTCCTGCAGCAGCTCTGGAGCGTGAACGGCAATGCGCCGATCCTTCCCGCGCACTTGCTCGCCAAATACAACGACGATAAGGGGTCGTTCAACACGGCGCCCTACAACGCGCTGCCAATCGGAAGCGGACCCTTCAAAGTAGTTGCGTGGCACCGCGGTCAGGACGTGGAGATGGTCGCGAACCCGAACTTTTATCTCGGTGCACCGAAGCTCAAGCAGGTGATCTACAAGATTCTTCCCGACGAAAACACGGTGGCGACGCAGCTGCGCACGCACGAGCTCGACATGCTCGCGATGGGGAGCGGACTCAAGTGGCCGGAGTACGCGGCGATGGCGGCCGACCCGAAGAACGGGCTGAAAGCCGTTCGGGTCGATGCGTTCGCCTGGGCGCACGTCGATTTCAACCTCCGTCACCCGATCGTCTCCGACGTGCAGGTACGCCGCGCGATCGCGTACGCGAGCGATCGCAATGAGATCATTCAAAAGGTCGCGCACGGCTCGGCGATTCCCGCGTACACGGACCAGCAGCCGCATTACTCTTGGGCCTACACCGACGACATCGTGCACTATCCGTACGACCCCGCCAAGGCGGGCGCGCTGCTCGATGCCGACGGATGGAAGATGGGCCCCAGCGGCATCCGAGAAAAGAACGGGCAACGGC
>DATASC010000053.1:0-8558 GCA_036269355.1 Candidatus Cybelea sp.
AATCGCGCGCGATCTTGACGATCGCGCAAACGTCCCGCGTCGAGCTAGGCAGCACCACGGCCGACGGCAGCCCGCCTTCGGTGTAGGCGTCGAAGGCATAAACCGACAGGTCTTCGTGCGCGGTCTTGACCGCGTCGTTGCCTAGCGCCTCGACCAACCTATCGCGCAGCATTGCTATTCGTACAACAGGTAGCGCCGCCGCAGCGATTCGAACTGTGCCACCGACGAGGCCCATTGTCCGAGGATAGCATCTGCGCTCTCGCCTGCGAGCAGGGCGCTTCGAATCGTGTCGGTGCCCCAGTCGCGGTCGATGCCGCTGACGCGCGCGATGTCGATCGCGTGGGGAAAGAGATCGCGAACGGCGACCAAAATTTCGACGGCCGTTCGCACCGCGTAGAAGCGACGCGGATCGAAGACCACTAGCTCGACCCCCGTCAGCTCCTTGTGTTCCCAAAAACCGGTTAGCGGCGACCATGCCGCGGGGCGGAACCAGACGCCGGGAAGGTCGAGCGCGTTTAATCGCGCGGCCAGCCGCGTGCCGTCGATCCCCGCGGTGCCGGCGAGAAAGAAGGGCAGCGTGAAACCGCTGCCGTTGTTGATCCCGGCGCTATCGAGCAGTCCGGTACCGACGTAGACGATCGTCGTTTGCCACGTCGGAATGTTCGGCGACGTCGGCACCCATTGCAGGCCGGTGTCGGGCCAGATCATCGAGCGCCGCCAGCCGTTCATTCGAACCACGCGCACCTTCGCGCCGATGCCGAAGTGGTCGTTGAAGAGCATCGCCAGCTCGCCGGTCGTCATGCCGTGGCGAATTGGAAGCGGATAGAGCCCAATAAACGATTCGTAGGGCGGCTCGAGTACCGGCCCTTCGACGATCGTGCCGCCGATCGGATTGGGACGATCGAGCACCCAGAACTCTTTTCCAAACTCTCGCGCGCCCTGCATCGCATACGCCATCGTCGAAATGTACGTATACGCTCGCGATCCGACGTCTTGTATGTCGAAGAGCAGCACGTCGACTCCAGCAAGCATTTCGGCACTAGGGTGACGCGACGCGCCGTAAAGACTGAACACCGGGAGACGCGTCTGCGGGTCCACGGAAGATGCAACGGTTGCGCCGGCTCCGCGATCGCCGCGGAAGCCATGTTCCGGCGCGTAGATCGCCTTGAGGCGGATGTCTCCGTGATTGCGGATCGCGTCGACGATCGATTCGAGCCGCGAGGTGACGCCGCTCGGGTTGGTGATGACGCCGACGCTGCGACCGTTCAGGGAGCGCCAATACGAGCGGAGGAAGACCTCGTCGCCTAGTTCGATGCGAGCGGACGGCACCGGCTCCGCGCCGGCGCGCGCGGCCGCTGCGAGGGCGAGGCCGACGCCCCCGGCTAGGAAACGTCTGCGAAGCACGGCTCGACCTCTTTTCGCAGGAGGCCGGCGTCGTGCGCGCGCGAGAATAGCGCGCGAACCGCGTTGCGGCCAGTTTGGCCGAGATCTTCGGTGTAATCGTTGACGTAGAGCTCGATGTGCGCGCGCATCACGTCGTCGCTCATCTCGACGGCGTGCTCGCGAACGTACGGCATGATTGCAGCCTCGTTGGCGCGAGCGAACGCGAGGCTTCTGCGGATGGCGCCGTCGACTTCGCGCGCCCGAGCCTCGCCGACGTCGTTTCGAATCAAGATGGCGCCGAGTGGCGTCGGAAGCAAGGTCACGTTCTCCCACCACTCGCCGAGATCGGCTATCGAGATGAGGCCGGCCTCGCGATAGGTAAAGCGCGATTCGTGGATGATGAGCCCGGCGTCGACCTCGCCGCTTAACACGGCGGGGACGATGCGGTCGAAGCGCATCGCAACCGTCCTTGGCCGCGCGCCGAGTGCGAGCTGCAGCAAGAGATGGGCCGTCGTATGCTCGCCAGGAATCGCGATGCGCTTGTGCGCGAACTCGGCAAAGAGCGGCGGCGCTTCGCCCGGCAGCGCCACCAGCAGCGGTCCGTTCGCACGCCCGAGCGCTCCGCCCGACGGCAGAATGCGGTAGCGGTCCATGAGGAAGGGAATCGCGCCGTAGCTCACCTTCGTCAGTTCGTACTCGCCCCGCGCAGCGGACGTATTGAGCTCCTCGATATCGGCGAGATGCACGCGTACCGAGGGGGCATCGTCGAGCAAACCGTTCGTCAGGGCGGCGAAGACGTACGTGTCGTTCGGGCACGGAGAGTACGCCAGCGTGTATTCGGCCATGTTACGGACCTTTGTTCCCCGTTGGATCGAGTGCGAACAATGCGTTTAGGATTCGGCGAAGCCCGGCGGCGCCGGCCGCGAAGTCCCAGCCGCTGACTTCGCGCGCGCCGCAGCGATTCGAGATTCCGCGCAGCTCGATCGCCGCGACGTTCGCCAGCTCGGCGGCGCGGAGCACGGCATAGCCCTCCATCGATTCTACCTGCGCCCCGCGATCGCGCGCGAGGCGGCGTGCCGTAGTTTCGCTGGCCGTGACACGGGAGACGGTGATGCCGCGAAGCGCGGAAAATCCCTGCGCTCGCAGCCGCTCGACCAGAGCACCCTGCGAGCGAGCCGCCTCGACTACGTTCACTCCCTGCGGGAGCGCCAGCGGTGAGCCGCTTTCGAGCGCAAGTTCCATCGTGTCTTCGGCTACCACCACGCCGTCCCCGATCGCGGCCGCGGCGCCGAACGCGCCGCCAAGCCCGGCGTTGACGACCAGCCGATACTCGCGCCGTGCAAGCGCCGCGGAAACCGCGCACGACGCCTCGACCGGTCCGATCCCGGTGACGAGCATTTCCACATGCTTCGGTGCCGGCCAAGAATCAAGTTCCGCTCGGACCGCGACGGCGAGCAGTATCACGGAACGCCGATGAACTTGTGCGTCTGAAGCGAGAGGCGGAAGCGCTTGGGGTGTGCTTTTGCGTAGTCGAGCGCCACCGCGACGTTCCGCGGTTTGTTTCCCTCGGGCTGCAAAAGTATCGTCGGCTTCTGCACGAAGAGCGCGAGGTGTTCTTCGGGGACTCGCTCGTCGACGATGAGCTTCGCTTCGTCGGCCCGCGCCGCCATGCGCGGATCGACCCGCTCCTTCGGCGAGATGCAGAGCCAGACGTCGCGCGGCAGCTCCGTGAAAATCGTGCCGTTCGACTCGACGTGCACGCGCCGTCCGTCGCCGCGTAAAGCCTCGATCAGCGCGGGCGTCTCCGCCTGCGCGAGCGGCTCGCCGCCGGTGAGCACTACCATTGGGCAGTCACCCGAGGCGTTGCGCACCATCGCGACGATCTCGTCCACACTCGCGAAGAACTTTGTCGAGTAGTCGGTGTCGCAAAAATCACAAGCGAGATTACACCCAGCGAGCCGCACGAAGACCGCGGGCGTGCCCGTCCACGTGCCCTCGCCCTGAATGCTGTAGAAGATCTCGCTTAGCTGTAGCACCCTCTTCAATTTACGCCGTAGCGATTAGCGCGAAACGACGTCGGAGCGGCGAAGGACGGCGCAGGCGGTCGCCGTCTCCCAGAGCACGACTTCGTCGAGCCGGGCGATGGCGCTTTCGAGCCGCTTCCAAATCCAGAGCACGATGTTTTCGACCGTCGGGTTCTCGACGAACTCGTTGAGATACTGATGGTCGAGCACCTCGACGATGCGTTCGTTCACCGCGCGTTCGATCCGATCGAAATCCTCGATCATACCGCGCGCCGGTCCGCGCGTTTTGAGCGGGCCGGTGACGGCTATTTCGAGGCGATAGGAATGTCCGTGCATCCGCGCACACTTCCCCGGATGGTACGGGAGTGTGTGCGCGGCCTCAAAGCGGAAATGCTTGCGAATCTGCGCTTAGAGTTCTCCTTGCGGTCCCATCGACTCTAGGTGCTGTTTGAGCGCGGCGAGGAATCCGCTCGCGACGTACCCGTCGACGACGCGATGGTCGAGCGAGAGGCAGGCGTTCATCATTTGCCTGATTGCGATCGTGTCGTCGTGCCGCACGACCAGCTTCTTCACGATCGCCTCCATCGTGACGATGCCGGCCTGTCCTCCGTTGATAATCGGTGCCGACGCCCACGATCCGTTTGCGCCGTTGTTGTTCACCGTAAACGTGCCACCGGCGAGGTCGTCGACGCCGAGCTTTCCCTTTCGCGCCTTCTCAATCAGCTCGCCGGCCGCGATCGCGAGCCCTTTGATAGAAAGTTTGTCGGCGTGACGGATCACCGGAACGACGAGATTGGTCGGCAAGCCGATCGCGATGCCGACGTTCACCTCCGGGTTGACGTAGATGCCGGCTTGGCCGGAAGCCGATGCCGCGACGAACTTGGCATTCATCAGCGGAAACGCCGCGAGCGACTGCACCACCGCGCGGATGAAGAAGGGCAGCAGCGTCAGGCGATATCCCGTTTCGCGTTCGAAGCGGTCTTTCTCGCGCACGCGCCACTGCCAGACGTCGGTGACGTCGACTTCGACCATCGACCAGGCGTGTGGCGCGGTGTGCTTGCTTTCGACCATTCGTTCGGCGATGATGCGCCGCGCCTGCGTGAGCGGAACGAGCGTGCCCGGGATCGGTTGCGCGTAGGTCGACGTTCGCGCGTCGCTCGGGACCACGCCGGGCGCCGCCGCGGCCGGCGGCGGACCTGACGGCGCTTGCGCCGGCGGCGCGACTGCTGCTACGACGCTGCGCGCCGCCATGAGAATGTCTTCGGCGGTCACGCGTCCGTTCGCACCCGTTCCGCGAATCGTACGAATGTCCACGTGATGCTCTCGCGCGAGGCGGCGAACTGCCGGCGACGCCCCGCGTGCCGCGTTCTCCGCCTCTATCGGCTCGACCGAGCTCGACGCCGCCCCGTTGCCCGAGGGTGCTTGTACGTTTTCCGCCCGCGTCGGGGCGGCGGCCGGTTCCGGCGGCGGAGCCGCCGCGCCGACCTCGTCGATCACGGCGATCGGCGTTCCCGTCGCGACGGTTTCGCCTTCTTTAACGAGCAGCTCGCGAATCGTACCCGTCACCGGCGACGGAACGCCGGCGTTGACCTTGTCGGTCGAAACCTCGACAAAATCTTCGTACTTGTCGACGGATTCGCCGACCTTCTTGAGCCACTGTGCGACCGTACCTTCGGTAACCGTCTCGCCCAGCTGCGGCATCGTAATCGTAGTCGCCATCTCTAAATCTCCAGTGCAGATGAGAGCGCAATCCTATTCCTTAAGGAGGGCCTGTGAGGCGAGGGCGAAGCCATGGATGGCGAGAGCCCGAGCGAACGGAGCAGCGATTTCGCACGATGCGAAATCGCGCGCGTCCCGACGTTGGAATAGGATTGCGCTCGCATCAGAACTTCACCATGTCCCTCATGGCGTCGGCCATCTCGGCCGTCGACGACATGAACTCTTCCTCGAGCGGCATCGCGTAGCCCATCGCGGGTACGTCCGGGCCGCAAAGCCGGCGAATCGGCGCGTCGAGGTGGAACAGCGCTTCCTCGGCGACCATCGCGCTGATCTCGGCGCCGATCCCGCCGAATTTGTTATCTTCGTGAACGATCAGCAGCTTGCGTGTTTTCTGGACGCTGTCGAGAATCGCCGTCTTGTCCATCGGGCGAATCGAGCGCAGATCGATTACTTCGACCGAGAGCCCTTCCTGCTCGAGTTGCCGCGCGGCTTCGAGCGCCCAGTGGACGTAGAGACCGTACGAAACGACGCTGAGCTGGGTGCCTTCTTTCAAAACGTTGGCTTTGCCGAGCGGTATCGTGTAGTGACCGTTCGGGACCTCGCCTTTGATGAGCCGATACGTCTTTTTGTGTTCGAGGAAGAGGACCGGATCGGGGTCGTCGATCGCGGTGTTGAGCAGGCCTTTGACGTCCGCCGGAAATGCGGGAGCGACGATCTTGAGTCCCGGCACGTGATAGAAGAGCGCTTCGATCGAGACCGAGTGCGAGAGCGCGCCACGCACGCCGCCGCCGTATGGCGTGCGGATCACCATCGGGCAGGTGTACTCGCCGTTCGAGCGATACCGAATCTTCGCCGCCTCGCCGACGATCTGGTTGAACGACGGATAGATGAAGTCGGCAAACTGAATCTCGGCGATCGGCCGAAGCCCTTCCATCGCCATGCCGACGGCGATGCCGACGATCGAGGCTTCGGCAATCGGCGTGTCGATGATGCGGTGCTCGCCGAACTCGCTGACGAAGTCCTTCGTGATGAGAAAGACGTTACCGCGCGCGCCGACATCCTCGCCGATGATCACGGTGCGGTCGTCGGTCTTCAACGCCTCGTAGAGCGTCGCGCGAACCGCCTCGACGTTGTTCATCACGGTAGAGTCAGCACTTACGACTGCCACGGCTGCCACGCTCCTTCGTACAGGTGAGTGTAGAGGTCTGAGGCTTGCGGATAGGGCAGCGCCTCCGCCGAATCGGTTGCCTCGTTGGTCTCGTTCAATACCGACTTGCGCAACTCGCCGACGTCCCGCGCGTTTAGGACGCCGTGCTCGATCAGCACCGCCTCGAAGGCCGGCACCGGATCTTGCTTACGCCGCTCCATGACTGCTTCGCGCGAGCGATACGTCATGTCGTTGTCGTCGGTCGAGTGCGCCAAATAGCGATAGCAGGTTCCCTCGACGAGCGTCGGTCCGCCTCCACTGCGGGCGCGGTCCATCGCTTCCTTGACGGCCGCGTAGGTTTCGATCGGGTCGAAGCCGTTGAAGCGGCGTCCCGGCATCCCGTATCCGGCCGCGCGCTTCCAGATCTGCGGTTCGGCCATCTGCTTGCAGAGCGGTGTCGAGATCGCCCATTCGTTGTTCTCGACGAGCATCACGAACGGCAGCTTGTGAATCGCGGCGAAGTTCATCGACTCGTGCCATTCACCTTCGCTCGTCGTGCCGTCGCCGCAGGTCGCGAGTACCGCGCGTCCCGTCTCGCCGCGATATTTGATCGTGTAGGCCGCGCCGACCGCGTGCGGAAGATGCGCCGCGAGAATCGAGGAGAACGACATTAGTCCGGCGGCCTTCGACGAGTAGTGATTCGGAAATTGCCGCCCCCCGTTGTGGTCGGCGGCACGCGCGAAGATCGAGAGCATGATCTCGTATGGCGTCAGGCCGATGCCCAGACAAAGACCGAGATCGCGATAGTACGGCGCAAGAATATCGCGTCCGCGATTGAACGCCATCGCCGCTCCGGCCTGAAGCGCTTCGTGACCCTCGCTGCCGAGCGCGAAGGGCACTTTGCCTTGCCGATTGAGCTGGAAGCCACGGTTGTCGAGCTGACGCTGTAACAGCATGTTGCGGAAGATCGCGCGCAGCTGGTCGTCGCTCAGACCGTAGCGTTCGAGGGTGCCGCTTGCAATGTCGGTACTAGCCATCGTTCATTCCGTCTCGTTCATCACAGCCACGGGTCCCAGCGCTCCTGGTAGACCCGCTCGTAGAGATCTTGCGCCGCCGGATAGGCCATCGCTTCGGCCCGGTCGGTGGCGTCGTTGGTTTCTTCGAGGACGGAACGCTTCAACGCTTCTACGCCCTCGGCGCTCAGGATCGTGTTTTCGACCAGGAAACGCTCGAAGCATGGGATTGGGTCGTCCTTACGACGGGCCTCGACCTCGTCGCGCGAACGGTAGGTGCGGTCGTCGTCATCGGTAGTGTGTGAAAGAAAGCGATAGCACTTCGCTTCGACCAAGGTCGGGCCGCCGCCCGAGCGCGCGCGAGCGAGCGCTTCGCCGACCGTCGCATAGCACGCGATCGGGTCCATCCCATTCACGACCGTTCCGGGCATTCCGTAGCCGGCCGCGCGTCTGTAGACGTCGGGCTGGCCCATTTGCTTAGAGAGCGGCGTGGAGATGGCCCATTCGTTGTTCTCGCAGAGGAAGACGACCGGCAACGCGTGGACGGCGGCAAAGTTGAGCGACTCGTGCCATTCGCCCTCACTGGTGGCACCGTCGCCGAAGGTCGTCAATACGGCCCTTCCCGCTTCGTTGCGAAACTTGAACGCGTACGCGGCGCCAACGGCATGGGGCAGCTGCGCGGCGATGACCGAACTGATCGAGTGCAGTCCGAGCCGGCGGCTTGCATAGTGATGGGGAAACTGTCGTCCGGCCGAATGATCGGCGGCCCTCGCGAAGAGCGAGAGCAACACCTCGTATGGCGTGAGGCCGATGCCGAGCGCGAGCCCGAGATCGCGGTAATACGGGACGAGGATGTCCTTTCCGCGCTCGAATGCCATCGCCGCGCCGGCCTGAATGCCCTCGTGCCCTTCGCTCGCCGAAGCGAACGGAATCTTTCCCTGGCGATTGAGCTGAAAGCCGCGGTTCTCCAGCGTGCGCTGCGTCACCATCGTCCGATAGATGGCGATGAGCTGTTCGTCGGTTAGGTCGTGGCGCGGCTGGGCCGGCGCTTCCGTTTTGCGGGCCGTCACCAGCGCGTACTCGCTCGCCGCCGCGGCCGAATCCTGCGGCGAAGGTTCGGAAGGAAGCATGCGAAAAAGACGGCCCATGCTGCTCAGAGGGGCTGCGCTTCTCCTTGCGTTGGCATGCCTGTGCGCTCCGGCCCGAGCCGCCGATGCGCCGCCCGCGGCTTGGAAATACGACAACCCATTCTGCGGCGTCATCGCCGCCGTC
>DATASC010000054.1:0-2532 GCA_036269355.1 Candidatus Cybelea sp.
TTCGTAGCGACGTTCGTCAATGCAATCGCGCGCAGCAGGTACTGGAACGACTCCGTCATCATCGTTACGTGGGACGATCCTGGAGGATTCTACGATCACGTACCCCCGCCGGCCGGCGACGGACCACGCCTGCCCTTCATCGTCATCTCTCCATATGCACGCAGCGGCGCGATCGTGCACGACAGCGGGAGTCAAATCTCGATCATCAAACTCGCCGAGCGCCTCTTTAGTCTGCCGCCGCTTGCCGCGTTGCCCAACGAATCGCCAAGTACGAGCGCTCCTCGCGACGGCGACGACTCGATCACCGATCTGCTCGGCGCCTTCGATCCGGTTCGCCTGGACGGGTCGACCGCCCCGATTGCCGCATCGGAGGCGGAGATACCGGACTCCGTCGTCAACGCCATGCCCGCATCGATGAACTGCGCGTCGTTAGGCATCACGCCGACTGTGCTCCCCAACGCGCCGTCGACGCCGCCACCGAACTTTCACGTGAGGTTCTAGCCTCGACCGTGTCGTAGAGCAAAGCGTGCGAGTACTCATCGTCGAAGACGACGATCCGCTGCGCGCCCTGCTCCGGCGCGGTTTATCGGAGGACGGTTACGTCGTCGACGCTATTGCCGACGGCCGCGATTGCGCCGGCTATCTCGCCGCCGCGCGCTACGACGCCGTCGTGCTCGATTTGAATCTCCCCGGTGAAGATGGGCTTTCGATCATGCGCGGGGTCCGAGCGGGGGGACACCGCGTTCCGGTGCTGATGTTGACGGCCCGCGATACCGCCTCCGACGTCGTAGCGGGACTCGACGCCGGTGCCGACGACTATCTTCGCAAGCCATTCGCCTTCGACGAACTGGAAGCGCGGCTTCGGTCGCTCGCGCGCCGCCCGCGCGGCTGGCACGACGGCCTTCTGCGCTTTGCCGACTTGGTTTTCGACACCGAAACGCGCCAGGCGCATCGGGGAAGCCGCGACCTCGCGCTCACGGCGAAGGAAGCGCTCTTCCTCGAAGTGCTCATACGCAACGCGGGGCGCACCGTGACGCGCCGAATGCTCGAAGACAGCCTCTGGGACCGCGAAAACGACCACCTGTCGAACGTTTTGGACGTATACGCCCGGCGATTGCGCAAGAAGCTCACCGAAAACGGGGAGAGCCAGCTGCTCCAGACCCTGCGCGGACTCGGATACCGGCTCGCAACCTCGTGAGCATTCGCACGCGATTCACGATCACGGTCGTTGCAATCGTCGCGGTGACCGTCGTACTATTCGCCAGCGTATCGATCGTCGCGCTGGACAGAACCTTGCGATCGAGCTTCCACTCGCGGCTGTACTCGGACGCCCAGGCGATCGCGACGACCACCGACGTGCACGACGGGCGCGTCTCGCTCGATCCCAGCGATCTGCGTTCGCTCTCATCGCTTCACTCCGAGACGTCGTTTGCACTCTACGACGGCGCCGGCCGCCAAGCGGCCGGCGAAACACCGCCACCGCCGTCGCAAACGTGGGGATTTCAAAGCGCGACGGTTCCGGTGGTCCGTGACACCACGACCTTTGGAAAGGTCGTGGTGTGGCAGCCTGACGCGTGGATCGGGGACTTCGATCGCGATGCCGCACTCGTCTCGATCGCCGTCGGGCTTCTGCTCGTCGCACTCGGGGCATTCGCGTCGGGCCGCGTCGCTGCGCGGGTCCTATCGCCGGTCGCCGGCATCGCGTCGCTCGCCGAACGCATCGAGGCGTCCGATCTCTCCGCGCGATTGCGAGCTGACGCGAACGACGAGCTGGGGCGGCTCTGCGGCTCGTTCGATCGTATGCTCGATCGGCTGCAAGCGGCCTTCTCCCGTGAGCGTCGTTTCGTCGCCGACGCTTCCCACGAGCTCCGCGCGCCGCTAGCGGTGCTGCGCGCCGAGGCCGATCTCGCACTTCGGCGAGAGCGCACCGACGACGAGTACCGCGCGGCGTTGGCCTCGATTACCCGCGAGGCGATTCGGCTCGAGCAGCTAATCGACGAACTGCTCGCGGCCGCGCGCGCCGAGGTCGACGCGCGACAACGAGAGACGCTCGATACCGGCGCGCTCGTGCGCGAGCTCGGCGACAGGATGCGCCCAGCCGCGGCGTCGCGCGGGATGAATCTAAGGGTCGAAGCCTACGACGGAGCGCTCGCGCAAGCCAACCGAGCGACGATGGAACGCGCGTTGCTCGCCATCGCCCATAACGCGATCTCGTACGGCCGCCCCGACGGCATCGTCCGCTTTCGCGCGCAACGATATAACGGGACCGTTCGGATCGAGGTCGAGGATGACGGGCCGGGATTCACGACTGACGCGTTAGCTCATGCGACAGAACGGTTTTGGCGTGGCGACGGCGCGCATCCGCGCGGCGGCACGGGTCTCGGTTTGGCGATCGCGCGGACGATCGTGGAGGCGAATAGCGGAAGGATCGAACTTGCCAACGCGAACGCCGGCGGCGCCGTCGTTCGAATCGAGCTCGCCGCCGCTACGAACTAACGAACCCAAGCTTTCGCCCTAGGACGTCGAGCACTC
>DATASC010000055.1:0-15349 GCA_036269355.1 Candidatus Cybelea sp.
GGGTGACCGTTAGATCTTTCGCCAGTTCGAACGTTCCGCCGGGGAGCGTCCCGATTATCATGAGTTCATCCTCTCAGCTCTCTCACAAACGCTTGTTCCCGCACAGAAGCGTATCGATCACATTGCCCGGTCACGCTGCCGCTCCCGTTGGTTCGGAGCCTAGCGGTGGACAGCCGCGCACCGCGGCTGTAGACTAGCGCCTATGGCACATCACAACCCTGCCGCGGAGTTGAAGCTCGGCGATCGCGTTCGCATTCCGGGCGAGCAGCTCGAGGGTCGCGTCGTCGGCGTGCATCCGCATACTATCGAGGTCGAAGTGCTCGTAGACGGCAAGAACGAGCGCCGGCACTTCGCTCATGAATCGATCGAACGGGTCCCGACGCTTGACGAGGCCTCGAAGTACTACGATCATTAGGGAACGTCAACAACCGCAATCCCAACGCGAAGAGAGACGACCGACTTTAACCGTGGGTTAAGGCTGCGTCGCATCCGCTGGGACGGGTGCGTCGCCTTCGATCAGACCTTCGGAACGAAGATCGGTCCAGAACTCAGGTGGAGTCTGCGTTTGGAGGGAAGTGTAGTCCGCGAGAACCTGCTCTGGATTCGCACAACCGACGACTAACGCTGCCGCAAGGTCGGGCGCGCTCGAAAACTGCAGTGCCGCCGTGCGCAGGTCGACCCCGTGGCGCGCTGCAATCGCGCGCAGCCGTTCGCGCTTTTCGAGGATCGCAGCGGGAATCTTATAATTATCCTTGCCGTAGTTGAAGCGCGCGCTGCCGCTGATGAATCCCGCGTTGAGCGACGAACCGACGACGAACTCCATTCCGCAGGCCCGGGCTTTGGGAAAAACTTCATGGAGTGCCCGCGCGTGATCGACGAGCGAGTACTGGCGCGCTAGGAGACACACGTTAGCATCGGCCGCGTCCATTAGTTTGAGAATTGGCTCAGGTGAGTTGACGCCGAGTCCCCAACCTTTAATCGTTCCCTCGTCACGCATCCGAGAGAGCGCCGGAAACGCTCCCTTACGAGCGATCTCGAACTGCTCTTCCCACGATGCCGGCAACCACGGATTGTCCGGCGAGAGATCGTGGACGAAGACTACGTCGAGCGCGTCGACGCCCAAACGCTGAAGACTATCTTCGATCGAGCGCGTGACGCCGTCCGCCGTATAGTCGTACTTCAGGTTATTGGGCGAGGGCGTGAACGGAAAATACTCCGTCGCGTTGTTGTCGCGGGATGCCGTCAGCAGCTTCCCCACTTTTGAGGAGAGCACGTACTCGCTACGCTTCTGGTTATGCAGGAAGCTGCCGAGGCGCCGCTCGGCGAGTCCCAAGCCATACCAGGGCGAAGTGTCGTAGTAGCGGACTCCGGCGTTCCACGCGGCTTGGATCGTCGCGTACGCAACCTCGTCGGTGACGTACGCAAATTCGTTGCCAAACGGTACCCCGCCCAAGCCAAAGCGCTTTCCTTCGAAAATTCCCGATGCGTCCATGGAACTGCTTATTCCCACGGGAGCGTTTCCGCTAGCTTAGACAGAATAACGACGTCGGAGGCGATCATGAAAGTGACGATGAGCCCGCACTATGCAACCGGTCTTGCTTGCGCGCTCCTTGCACTCGGCGGATGCAGCGGCGCCGGCGGCGCGTCATCGGTGCCGGCGGCTGTGCCGCTACGCGAACAGAGCAAGCAAGGACCGCTAGTGTACGTTTCAGATAGTCTGGGATCGTTCGTCGACGTCTTTACGAAAGACGGAACGCTTACCGGAAAGATCACCACCGATATGGATTATCCGGTCGAGCTCTTCGTAGATGCAAAGCACAACCTGTGGGTTGCCAATTCCCTCGGCAACGACGTCCTCAGGTTTCGACGTGGGGTGACGAAGCCGTCGATCTACACGGGCGTGCAAGGCGCGTACGCCGCCACGACGTGTCCGGACGGAACGCTCTACGTTACGGATTTCGGGAGCAAAATCGCCGTTTTCGCCCCGGGGCATCACTCCCCGACGGGTTCTTTGACCGAGAACTATGGCGAGGCGACGTCGATCTCGTGTGACCCGAGCGGAAACGTCTTCGTAACCGCGACGCTCTTGAGTCCCCCGGGCTACGTCGTCGAGTTTCCCGCGGGAAGCACCGAGGCCAAGCTGCTGCCCATCAATTTGCCCAATCCCGTGGACGCGAAGCCGGATCCGGCGGGGAACCTCTTAGTTCTCGATTCGGCCGGTGGCCACTACAACACCATCACGGAGTACACCGAAGCCGGGCAACCGACGGGCAAGGCGATGGCGCTCGACGACAATTGGAGCGAGATGGTTATCACGCCGAATGGCAAGAAGATCTTCGGCGCCGACGTGAACGCGCTAGACGGAACGCTTCGACTCTTCCGGAACGACAAGCAGCTTCAGAGCTATCAGGATAGTAAGTTCAAACAACTCGGCGGAATCGCGTTCGATCCCGGCACCTAAACCCAGGCGGCGGCGATCGCCGCCGCCATTGCTAGCTTGTGATCGTTATTCCAGGGCGGCCCGACCGCGCCGCGCAGACTGTGAAAGTAGTCGTCGAAGGTTTCGACACGCAATGCTTTAGCCGCCGCAGCCGACACACTCTTCGAGTCGTACCAGCAGACCGGCCACGCGTGTGACTCTGCCGCGGATGCTAGTGCCTGCCGGTACATGACCCAGTCGGCGACATTTCGCGCACGGTAGTCTTTGATTCGTTGGAGGACCGTCGGCGGGAGCGGTTGACACTTGCGTAGCGCGACGCCCAGGATGTGACGCACGTCCATCGCGACGGCATTGAGCGCAAGCGCTGCGTGCCGCTCAGCCGACACACGCACGCGGTCGACCAACGCGACCGCTTTGTCCGGCGCCAGCAGCTGCGCCTCGTGATGGTGCGGAATCGCTGGCAAATCGCCGTCTACAAGTTCTACGCGCCGGCGATCGAGCAGCGTTCCATCCGCAGTAGCGGTTACCAGCACCGCCCAGCCGCCATGGTCCGATATTCCGATGACGCCGCCGCTCACTTCGATACCGCCCCACGCTCGAATGCGAGCCCCACGGTGATGTAATCCTCGTGGCCGATAGCGCCCTGCAGCGAGCGTTCGAACTCCGCAAGCGCGCAGTCCATCAACGGCGCGTCGACATTCAGGCTTTCCCTCGACGCACGCGCGAGGCGCAGATCCTTGAGGAGCGCGTTTGCCGAGAAGCGCGGCGCCATATCGCGATCGAGAAGCTGCTGACGTTTGGTGGCGACGCGCTCGACGGCTTGCATGAGGGTCTCGATGGAGAGGGTGCGATCGACGCCCGCCCGGCCCATCACGCCGAGCAGCTCGCCGATCGAATCCGAGAGTACTCCCAGGATGCAGTTAAATGCAAGCTTCAGATGACCGCTCGCCGCCGGGGAGCCGGTGAACTTTATCGTGGACCCCAGCGCTGCCAAAAGTTCCTTGCCGTGCTCGAATGCCTCGCAGGTTCCGCCCGGTAGAAGCGTCAGCGTTCCGCTGCGGGCTCCGTCCACGCTGCCGAGGACCGGAGCCGCGAGAAAGTCGACCTCGCGCTCCGCTGCGGCTCCGGCGAGCGTTTCGTACATCTGCGGAGAAAGCGTCGTCATCTCGACAACCAGCCGGCCTTTACTCGCGGCGGGTACGATCCGGCGCAGCGAAATCTCGCGCGCCACGTCGTCGTCCCAGAGCATCGCGATCGCCGCATCCACGCAGCCCACCATCGATTCGAGGTCGTCGCAGAGCGTCGCACCCGCGGCGGCAAGCGGCTCCATCATGCCTCGGTCGACGTTCCAAACGGAAACCTCATATCCGCGATCGAGAAGATTGCGCGCGATCGCGCTTCCCATTTTTCCGGCGCCCGCGATTCCAACGTGCATCGTCACTTGTCCATCCTCACAAGCCGGGAACGGAATGAGGAGCCACGAGCGCGACAATCGCGAGCGCGGCGAGCGCCGCGCCCACCGGAGCGACGATGCGCGTTCCCACCGGCGTCGCCTTTTCCACGAACATGATCGCTGCGAGCACGCCCATCCATGCCAGGTGGGCGACCCCCGCTGCGAACATCACCAGCATCAGAGCCCAGCAGCAGCCTAGGCAGTAGAGTGCGTGGCCGAAGCCGATGCGCCAGCCGTTGAGCACTCCACGCCGGTAGTGATGCATGAGATAGACGCCGGGATGACGGCACGCCTTAAGGCACGCGTCCTTGAGCGGCGAAAATTGGTAGATGGCCGCGAGACCGAGCGCGGCGGCCGGGATCGATGCGGCATGAGCGGAAAGCCAGGGCCACCCGTCGACCATGCGATGCAGTTGCATGTCCGACAGAAACGCCGCTAAGGCAAACGCCGTCCACACAGCGAAATAGCTTCCCAAGAAGGCCAGCAGCACGAGCGGAAACCTCGGTGCGCGGCTCGCCGTTACCGCATACAGACGAATGAAGCCGAGCGACGACGGGAGCATCATCGCCGCAGTCATCGCTTGCCACGCGGCGAGCAGCACGAGAGCGGCGATCCACAGCGGAAGTCCGCTTTGATAGAGTGCGTGATGATGAAGGGGCGCGGCGGCGCCGCTGATCTCGGCCCACGCACATACGGCCCACGCGCCGGCGATAGCATGCGAGGAGTCCGATGACGTTGAACCGGGTATGCGTCGCAGCAGCGCGAGCCGCCATTGCGTCAGCCTTCGATGAGAAACTCGCCTTGAATTGCGTTGCGATCCTTGAACGTCCACACCATCCCGTGTTCCGGAATGTTTACTACGTGCTCGGACGCCTTCGATATAAATGCCGGCGCCCCGGGGATCGTGCTCCAGATGCTATCGTGCAGCGAGGTCACCGTCCCGTATGGGCTGCGATAAGGCGCCATGATCGCGCGTACCTTATCGCCCACGATCAGCGTGCCTTCACCGCTGCTAAGGTTGTGCTCGATCGACGCGTCTTCGATCCCGAGATCCTCGGCGATCAGATTATGCATGTCTTCCAGCGGACCGCCAAGGCGGCCGTGCCACGCATCGAGAATTGCGGCACGCTGCTCGGCCGTCGCCCGCGCATCGACGTAGCTCACGCGCTTCCAGCTGTGCGGAGCGAGAACGTTTCCCGGAATCTTCACGACCTGCACGTAGTTAAGCCCGCTGACGTCGACGCCATCGATCTCGCCCTTCTCGATGTGGTACGCAAGAAACGAATCGCAGGCGCCTCCGTCGGGGTCTTCGCCGATCCAGCAACGGCAGAGCGTGCGGCACGAGCACGCTTCAAGTAAGTCGCCCCGCAGCGTGTACGGTTTCTTGACGGCGCCCGGCGCAGCCTGAGTCTGGGTCACGATACGTCCCTCCCCGGCGATACGTTCTGAGAAAGCCGCGCCTATCCCGCGGGTCGCGCCGTGCCGAACCGGAACGCGCGGCACGATGGCGAACTCGGCCGTCGCCAAGCGTTACCATAAGGAGGTCCCGCACCGGTGGTCGGTCTCTGCAGCTTGTTGCTTTCGATTCTGCTTCCTAGCGGCTGGATTCTACAGCCTCAACCAGAGCTCTCCGTTCGCACCGGCACCATGCCGCAGGGTGCGGCGATGTCGCCGGACGGTCGCGAACTCGCCGTCGTGGAGTCGGGGTTCAACCCGGCGGCACTCGAAATCTACGACCCGCGAACGCTCTCGCGAATCGCGTCGGTTCCCTTGACGGGCGCTTTCGGGCGACCCGTCTGGCTCGATGCACGACACGTTCTCGTCGCCGGCGCGAACGCTCAGGCGATCCTCGACGTCGACACGGCGGCGAAGTCGGTGCGTCGAATCACGCTCCCCCCACACAGCTTTCCCATCGCGGTGGCGCGCTATGGCGACCGCATCGCCGTCGCGACGGACGACGACGGGAACGTGCGCGTCGGTTCGCTGGGAGGTATCGCCGCGGCTCGGCCGGTCCACGTCGGAATGCACCCAGGCGGTCTGGCGTTTAGTCCGAACGGGCAGACGCTCTACGCCGCCGACCGGGCGGCGAGCGACGTCAAAGCGATCGAGGTGCGCACGCTCGCCGTGCACACGATTACGACCGGGCTGCATCCGAGCGACGTATTGACCGCCGGCGACCGGCTGTACGTCGCCGAAAGCGACGACGATTCCGTCGGAATCTATCGCATCCCCGGCGGATCGCGCGTTGCCGACGTCTTCGTCGGCGACTCGATCGGCGACGCGCGGATTTACGGCGTCTCTCCGAACGCCCTGACATTCGCGGACGGAACGCTCTACGTCAGTCTCGGTGCGGCAAACACGATCGCTGCGATCCAAGGCACCAAGGTGATTGGCCGCATCGAGGCCGGGCGCTACCCAACCGACGTCGTGGCGCTGCACGATCGGCTCTTTGCGATCGACGGCAAGGGCGAGGCGGTTCCACCGAATCCGCGGTTCAACGTTTTTAGCCGTAGCAACGTCGACTACGTAGCGGCAATCGAATTCGGATCGATTCGAGCGTACGCGTTGCCGGGAGCGATCGGCGCGGGCACGCCGCAGGGCGCGACGGCATGGCAGCAATCCGCGCCGCAAGATACCGTGGTGCGTTCCGGCGGTCCGATTCAACACGTTTTCTACATTTTGAAAGAGAACCGCACGTACGATCAGATTTTGGGTGACGTCGCGGCCGGCAACGGCGACGCAAAGCTGGCATTCTTTGGGCACGCCGTCACGCCGAACGAGCACGCAATCGCGCAGCGCTTCGGTCTCTTCGACAACGCCTACACGAGCGGCGAAGTGAGCGATCCGGGACACAACTGGTCGGGCGCCGCGTTCGCAAACGACTACGTCGAACGCGTCTGGCCGCCGACGTACGGCGGCCGAGCCGACGGCGACGACACCGGCGAGGGCTTCGGGGCCGCCACGCCGCACGGCGGATACATTTGGGATGCGGCGGCGCGAGCGCACGTCTCGTTTCGCGACTACGGCGAGATGGTGAAAGCGGGCGGGCGGTTTGAGACCTCGCCCGAAGTCACCGCCCCGACGCTCGGGCGCCGCTACGATCCGAAATACATCGGCTGGGACCTGGCTTACAGTGACGTCGACCGCTATCGCGAGTGGAAACGCGAGTTCGACGCGTACGTCCGGCGCGGCGACCTCCCACAGTTCGAGTACCTGTGGCTTCCGAACGATCACACCTACGGCAGCAAAATCGGTAAGCTGACGCCGGCGGCGTACATCGCACAGAACGACTACGCCGTAGGCTTAGTCGTCGACGCCATTTCGCACTCGGCGGTCTGGAAGTCGTCCGCGATCTTCGTCATCGAGGACGACTCGCAGGACGGCGCCGATCACGTCAGCGCGCAGCGCACAACCATGTATCTCGCGTCGCCCTACGCGATCGGCGGCGTCCGCAGCGAGCACTACACGACCCAGAGCATCCTGCGAACGATCGAGTTGATGCTCGGAATGCCTCCGCTCTCGACGTACGATGCGATGGCCGTTCCGATGTACGCGGCATTCACGAGTCGAGCCGATCTGCGACCTTACGACGCGCTGTATCCGCGTATCGACGTCACGGCCCGGAACCTGAAGACCGCGTATGGCTCTCAAGTCAGCGCGGCTTTGGATTTCTCGCGTCCCGATGCGGCGCGTCCCGCAGTGATGCGCGCGATCCTCGCTCGGAACGCCGCCTATCGGTTACTGTGACGGACTAGCGCTCGGCGTTGCCGGAGCGAGCGCGTCGGCGGTACAAGTTCTCTCGCCTTTAAAGCGACTAGGCGCCTATCGGTGCCGGAGGTTTTTACGATAGTGCGTTACACGTAGTCGGTCGCGATGGAGTGGAGGAGCGCAGCGGTCATCCTCGCGATCTTCGCCGATGCGCCGCACGGGGTTGTCTTCATCGAGCGTGCCGCGCACCTCCGGCGCCACGCAAGTCAGATCGGTCTACCCGGCGGAGTGGCCGACGCCGCGGACGGCGGAGATCCAGTCGTGACGGCGCTGCGCGAAATGCGCGAAGAGGTCGGAGTCGGGGCCGATTGGGTTCGAGTCGTAGGCCGCCTGCCGGAAGTGCGGCACACCGTAAACCACCTCGCCGTCACGCCGCTGGTCGGAGTCCTTGATCCGGGTGCAACGTTAACGATCGATCACACCGAGACCGTCGGCGTCTTTACGGTTCCCCTAGCATCGATCGTCGAGGCCGGCGCCATCCGCGAAGACGCAGTCCGCAGCAGCGCCCTCGGAAAAGTAGTCTACGCCTTCGCCCACGAGGAGCGCGATATCTGGGGGCTCACCGCGCGCATTCTGGCTTCGTTTGCCGATACGTGGAACGAGGCCGACTCAGAACTCCGCGCCGCCATCGAATCTCTGTTACAATAAGGCTCTTGGAGGGCCTTATGGCGAAACTCTATCGCGCAATCCTACTCACCGTTGGGATGTCGTTCCTCGCGACGAGCGTCGCGCTAGCGCAGAACGCTCCCCCACCGAATCCTCAAGCGACGGCCGTTCCTAAGGCGGCAAAACAGCACTCCGGGAAGTGTAAGCAAACGCCGAAGGGCTGCCACAAGAAACAGAGTCAAAAACAAGCTCCGCCGCCGGGCGGGGCGATGCCTCAGGGAAGCCCGCCGTAAAGCATTGCGGCCCGAAACGTCGAGGTTTCGGGCCGTTTCTGCTTCGAAATCGCTCGTAAAAGGCGACGCCTTCCGGACACGTCGGACGCTGCGCGGACGGTAGTGCGATAGGTTCTCCTTGCGGCCGAGACCGCCGTAGAGGAGGAGCATCCATGAGCGAAGGTCAGGCCGCACCGCGCGGAGAGGTCGTTTTCATCGTTCGCATGTGGTCGGAATCAAATGACGAACGCTCCGAGACCTGGCGCGGCTCGATCGAGAGCGTCGCCTCGCGGCTACCGAATCGTCGGTCAAGAATGGTCGCTCGTGCGCGTCCTGAACATGCGGGCGTTGGCGAACCTGTGCGCCGGGAACACCGCCCTGGCGATCGAGCGCCTCGACGCCGAGATCGAGTTAGTAGCGAACGACAAAGACTATTGGTCCGCGGAGTGGCGAATGATGCGAGGCATCGCGAGTGGGCTGATCGGCGACTACGATGCGTGCCGCACGACGCTCGAACGGGCGATCGCGGATCTGCGCGCGCTCGCGGATTCGGCCACGTACGCGTACGTGCTATGCTTTGCCGCATTCTTCGCCGCGGCGTCCGGGGAAGCACCTCGCGCTCGAAACCTGCTCGTGCAACTCGAAACGGTTGCGCAGACCAACCTAGAAGGCGCGGATTTTCCGCATATGCTCGACTACGGCAAATCTGTAGCAGCACTGGCGAACGGCGACGAGCCTGCGGCGCGCTCGTATCGTGCGAGCGCTATCGCGCATTACGAGGCTCGCATTCTCCCGCTCTCCGCCGACCAGCGGACGGCGTATGCCGCCGTCCCGTGGAACGCGTGCTTCCTTACGGAAAGTCTTTGAACGACTGCTTCACGCGGTACTCGCTCTCCGGGTAGCGCGAACGGAGGTTGGCCCACTGAGTTAAGAGCTCGTCGCTATCGGGATCGCGCCGGTACCGCGTCACACCCAGATAATATTGCGCTTCGGGTGCGGCGTAGGAAGTGGAGAATCGCTTAAGAAGGTCGGCGTAGACCTCCTCGGCTTGGTCGAAGCGCTTGAGCCGGAGATAGGCTAGGCCGAAGCCGCAGAGCGCTCGCGCCGCGAACTCGGCGGGCGGAAGAAAGCCGTCCCAGCGATAGAGCTCGGAGCCGTCGTGGTAGAGAATCCGCACGTCCGGCGTCCAGATGTGATGGATGCCGTGCAGGAAGACGTTGTTCGCGTGATTCGAGTTGTCGATTTGGACTGGAATGCTGTGGGCGAGTATCGCTTCGGAAACGATGGTCTGAGGATACGTCACGGTATCCAGCGCTTGGCATCCCCCTCAACCAGGGTTGAACACGTCTAGAAAGACGAACTTTCGATCGGTGCGCGCGCGTTCAAGCGCGGCTTGGTAATCGGATTCCCACGGAATGTTCGACATGCTTCACTCCATTTGTCGCCGCGCCCGTGCGTCCTTGCTGGCTAGTCGCCGAACCCCGCCATCGAGGTCGCAAACGGCGGACGGTGATAGTTGCCGGCGCAGCGTGTGAGGTCGAGTCCGCGCGCGCTCTGCGCGCGCACGAAGGCCACGATCAGCGCGTCGGAACAGGTGGTCTCGGTTCCGTGACCGGCGTTCTTAATCAGCAAAATTCGAGCGTTCGGCAGATAGGGTAATGCCCGCTGCGCGTACTGTGGGGGGCTCGTGGGATCGTCGCTGCCCGAGATCATCAGAATCGGCGCGTCGCTGCGCACCGGCTCGTTGAAGCTTGCTGCGACCGGCCGTACGTTCCAAATGCGGCACGCCCGCTGCTGCGCGCGAACGCGCAGGTCCCCTTCGAACGAATTCGCGCTCGTCGCTGCGACGTCGCTCTCGGTAATGAACGGAATATCCTCCGCGCAGGTCACCGAGAGATTCAATCCGGCGGCGACGATTTGCGCGAAGCCCAACGTGACGATGTTTACCATCGTCGCTAGGGGTGCGTAGTCGCCACGGTAGGCACGATCGACGATGAACGGGGCGTACTTCGCCGACTCCGGAAAGTACAGCAGCTGCCGCAGCCGGTCGGCGAAGACTTCCTTTGAGAGCCGTACCGTGGCGACGTGCCGCGTTTTCGCGTCCGCGAGCGGCACGCCGACCGTGCCGGTGCCGAAGCGGCGAACTAGCGCGTCGAAGTGCGGGCCCAACTGCGGAAAGTGAGAGTTGCAGACGGCATCGGACTTGCACTCCGCGACCAAGTTCGTCATCGCGTCTTGCGCGCCGCGCGCGTCTTCGAGCGGGATGATGAGAAAGTGCGGCGGCGCGACTCCGTCGAGCACGATGCTCTCGACGCTCTCGGGGTGCCGGCGTGCGTAGATCAAGTAGAAGCGCGTTCCGTACGATCCGCCGTCGAGCACGAGCTTGGGATACCCGAGCGCACCGCGCAGCTGGTTCAGATCGTCGGCCGCTATCGAGGTCGTATACAGGCTCAAGTCGGCGTGCTGTGTTAGGCGCGCGCGGCAGCGGGTTACGAGATCGTCGGGCCAGAGCTGTGCGAAGTATAGTTGCGGACGATCCGCCGGCGCGAAATCACATTGCTGCAGCGCCGAGCCGCCCGTCCCGCGGTTGTCGACGAGCAAGATGTCGTAGCGGTCGCGAAGCGCCGTCAGTTCGCGCGAAAAATCGCCGTCGGCGATGCCGTCGGCGGCGACGGTTGCCGAGGCGCCCGGGCCGCCTGGATTCCAGACGATCGCGCGGTTCGAGCGGTGCGCCGCGTGGATGACGATGAACTTCAAAGCGATCGTACGGCCCGTCGCGGCGGCCCGGTCTTCGTAGACGGTATAGGTGCCGCACGTGGACGGCGCTTTCGCCTTTCCGGCGGTACACGCCCAGGTCTGGAGTCCGGCACTCAGTACGGCTGCGAGCATGGCTCAATCGTAGAGCTCAAGCCTGGGACCGCCCATCAACGCGACCTCAAAATGCTGCGACGGAGGCATTCGCTTCGCGAAGGCCGCACCTTAGCGCCATGACGAGTGGAGATACGCAGAGCAACCTGCGCAAGGAAATCGAAGGCGCCGACGACACCGGGCTGGTGGCAGGCGAAGAGCTTATCACTCAGGCGGAGACGATGCTTCCGCTGCTGCGGACACAGGCGGGCCTTCCCGTCGACGAGCTTCACGCGGCACTACCGCCGGATCACGACGCGCACGCGACCATCGATAAGCTGCACGCCGCCATGCAGGCAGATCCGCCCGACCACGAACTGATTCACGAACACGCCGGCGCGCTGCGCGCGCTTCCCGAGCTCGAGGCGATCGTGGCTAACTGGTGGGACGATCCCAAGACGCAGCGCTTCGTCGCGATCTTAGGACAGATTTAAAAAGACGCGGTCAGGTTCCGTAGCGGCGTTGGCGCAACGCGTAGTCGTGAAGCGCCGCGTTGAAATCGGCTTCGCCGAAGTCGGGCCAGTAAGTCGGCGTCGCCCAGAACTCGGCATACGCCGACTGGAAGAGCAAAAAATTCGATAGCCGGAGCTCGCCACCGGTCCTGACGACCAAGTCGGGATCCGGAAGGCCGGCGGTGTAGAGCCGGCTGGCCAGCGCGCGTTCGTCGATCGAAGAGACGTCGCGCAAACCGGCACGCACCTCCTCGATCAGCGCGCGAACGGCATCGCCGATCTCGCGGCGGCCGCCGTAATCGATCGCGAGGTTGAGCAGAACTCCGTTATTGGAGGCGGTCTCCACCACTAAACCTTCGAGCGCGGCGCGCGTACTGGCTGGAAGACGTTCGCTGCGTCCGCAGAGGCGCACGCGAACGTTCTCGCGAGCGAGGCGGCGCAGCTCGCCGCGTGCGGCCCGAGCGCAGAGGCGCATCAGCAGTCCGACTTCGCCGGCCGGACGCTCCCAGTTCTCTTCCGAGAAGGCGTACGCGGTGACGACTCGCACGCCTGCGGCGCCGGCCGCGCGCAGCGTTCGTCGCAGCGCGCCGATTCCGCGCCGATATCCGCAGGAGATCGGCAGACCCCGCTGCGCCGCCCAGCGCCGGTTACCGTCCATGACGATCGCGACATGTTGCGGAGTCACGTCGTCACCAGCTTCGCCGGCGCGGGCGAGCGCCGCGACCGTTCGTGAACGTCGCGAACCACCGATTCGAGCTCGTCGACGTAGGCGAGGAAGCGCTGACGTCCACGCTTGGTGATGCGATAAATCGTTTGCGGCCGTCCCGTCGCGCGCTGCTTTTCAATCGTAACGATGCCGAGATCGGCGAGAGCGCGCACGTGCCGGTTCAGGTTCCCATCGGAGAGATCGCAAGCCGATGCGAGCTCGGTAAAGCTGAGACCATCGGCGTGCGCGATCAGACAGGTGCAAATCGCGAGCCGGCCGCGCTCGTGGAAGATCCGCTCCAACCCCGGATACGAAAACGGTGCCTCACTGGTGTCGCTCACGGCGTTCGCTCCTTCCAAATCAATCCGCCGACGGCGACTTGACCGACCCCAAACCCGAGCGGCATCACCCACCACGCGAGCGCTGCGCTCTGAAGCGGAGAGACGAGAAAGAGCGCGGCGAGGGCGACGAATCCCAGCGTGACCGGGAAGGTCGACTCGGGAATCACGTCGCGCGAGGCAAAGAGGCCGAGCGAATAGAGCGCAAACCACGTGCCCGGCAACAGCGAGTAGGCGCCGCGGTCGATCAACGCGACGGTGAGCAACCCGCCGAGCACGACGCTCGGCGCGATCGATCGCGCGGCCGAGCGGAACCCGCTCGAGGCACCGGGGCCGCGGTGCCTCCACACCCAGACCGCCACGGCGCCGTAGTTGAGCGCAAGTGCGACCGCCAGGCAGGTCATCCAAATCGTGACATACTCGTTAAGCCCAGCCGGCAGAACGGGCAGGGGAACCAGTTGGCGTTGAACCCATCCGGCCACGAGCGCGGCAGCGCCGCTGGCGATGGCGGCCGCGGCCGAGTAACCTTCGAACCGCTGAACCCGAACCAGCCGATCCCGGACCTCCGCGAGATCCGAGAGCGCACGCTGAAGTTCCATCATTCCTTCCCTAACTTTGCGCTGCAAAGCCAAGGACTTTGTACCACAAAGGCGGGGGGATTGCAAGCCTTGGGCGCATCAGGGCCTCGCCCAATTTCTAATCGCTCGTATCGTTTCCGTTCACGCGTTAACGCCTGCATTCCATGGCATAATCTTTTGCGATGAGGGCTTTCTATCGTCACGCGCTTGCGCTTTGCACAGTGGCCGCCTTGGCCGCGTGCAGCGGCACGCCTACCACAAACGTCCTTCCCCAGTCGCAGACGGAAGCTCGGGTCGATCCCGGCACGACCGTCCCCTATAACTTCACGACGCTCGACGATTCCGGTGCCTATTCAACGGTTAACCAGCTGTTTGGAATCAACAACGAAGGCCACATCGTCGGCTACTACGGCAGCGGTGCGCCGAGCGACCCGAGTGAAGGCTACTCCGCGACTCCGCCTTACGGCGCGAAGAACTACCAGTCCGTCGTCTATCCGATGGCGGCCGATACAATCGCCACGTGTCTCAACAACACCGGGATGATCGCGGGATATTACGTCCAAGGCAAGTCGACGTACGGATTCCTGCTGGACGAGGGGATTTGGTGGAGCTACGAAGATCCGCACGCGAAAAGTAAGGGGGCGTCGACGCAGATCACCAGCATTGACGATGCCGGAACCGCGATCGGGAACTACAAGTCGTCATACGGGAGCGGCGCCTTCGAGCTCAACGTAGCTCTCGAACAGTACAGCGTCATCAGTCCGCCGCAGGGCGACAAGGTCGTCGCGACCGGCATTAACGGCACCGGCGACATCGTGGGATACATGACGCTCTCAGGCTCGACCGTCGGCTTTTTGCTCAAGGGCGGCACCTACACCGATTTCTCCTATCCAGGCGCGGTCAGCACGCAGTTCCTTGGAGTCACCGCTCACGACTACATCGTGGGATCGTTCAAAGACCAGAGTGGGAACACACACGGGTTCTTGCTGATCTCGCCGCTCTGGAAGCGCGGGACGACGTGGGAGCAGATCGACGATCCGCAAGCCGCCGGCACGACGGTCGTCACCAGCGTCAACATACACAAGGTTCTCGTCGGATACTACATCGACGCCTCCGGCGTCACACACGGCTTTATGGCAACGCCCTCGTCAAGCAAGGCGCACAACCCGAACCAAGATTAAGAGGCCGAGGCGGCCCCGCGATTCGCAGCACGCGGCGCCGCACTCTGCCAGGCATATGGCACTGTAGACGAGCATCATGGGGCCATGGTGACCGATGCAGCGGCTTGACGGGCAGCTCATTTACTCTGCGAGCGATCTCAACGACTACCTCGAGTGCAAACGTCTCACCGACCTCGAGTCGCTCGTCGCGGAGGGCCGTCTCCAGCGCCCCGATTGGGAGGACGCACAGACCAAACTGCTGCGCCGCAAAGGCGAAGCACACGAGCTCGCCTATCTCGAAGCGTTGCGCCTCCTCGGCGAGGAGGACGTCGTCACGTTCGAGCGTGGCGAGAACGCCGTCGAGGCGTACCGTCAGGCCGAGCGAGAGACGCTCGCCGCGATGCTGCGCGGCGTTCGCACCATCTATCAGGCGACGTTCTTCGACGGCACGTTTCTCGGGCGCGCCGACTTTTTGCGGCGCGTCGAACGCCCGTCCGATCTCGGTGCATACGGCTACGAGGTCGTGGACACGAAGCTCGGCCTACGGGCGAAGCCGTACTATCTCGTGCAGATCTCCAACTATAGCGAACATCTGGCACGATTGCAGGGCAACATTCCGGAGTTCGGACACGTCCTGCTCGGAAACGGCGAGGAGCGGCGTTTTCGCTT
>DATASC010000056.1:0-5562 GCA_036269355.1 Candidatus Cybelea sp.
CCGATCACCGGCAAGCTCGATCTGGAGATCTTTCCCGACGGCCACCTGCGCGGTTATTATCACACGTCATTTTATAAGCTCTTCATCCCGGTCGCCGGCGGCCGCGACGGCAACTACATCTGGTTCGACATTGGGCCCTCGAGCGTCGATCTCGGGCTCGGCGCGGGACCGGAAGGCAAGCTGCACGTCGTAGCGACGATGGATAACAACGGCGCCTTCCGCGGTCAAGTCTATCCGGAGACGGCAGCCGTGATCTCCGGCCTTTCGATGCAGTACAACTTCAACAACACGTCGCCGACCTCGCAGAACGCGACCGACCAATACCTCTTCGCAGCGACGCCGACGTCGGAAGTGGAAGCGACGCCGGCGCCGTAGCGAAACGAGGAGTGAAGCCTTAGCCTCCGAGCGAGCGTTGGCCGATCACGCGGCCGACCGGCGGCGTTGAATCGTCACCCTTACCCCAGATTCCGTTGAAGCTGTTGTTGTCGTCGTTAAACCAGAACGAAAACCAGCCGGACTGACCGCCGCCGCTCCACGTGGCGCGGACTTTGTCCTTGGTACGGAACTTGCCCTGGATCTTGATCGGGCCACTCAGGCAGACAGCCGTGGGCCCCGATTGCGTGCACGACATCTTGCCGACGAACATCGTGGGACCGCCCGCGCCGACGACGTTCCAGGTTCCCTTAGCAGTCACCGGCGACGGCGGCAGAACCTTGTTGCCGACGAACGAGCCGTTTGCAGCGCGCCCGTTGTAGCCCCAGGTTCCGTTAAAGCTATGGCCGTTAGCGCTGACGTACACCGTCAGCCAGCCGGCGCCGCCCGGACCGTGCCACTTGCCGTTGACCTTCGAATCGGTTACGAACGTGCCGGTGAAGCCGTTTCCGTTCGATGCGTTTTGGCCCACGATCGAGTCGCCCGATTGCGTCAGCGTGATCGTCGACTGCGAGCTGCCGTTCAGCCCCTGCTGCTGAACGCTCCAGGTTCCCGTAACGCTCGGCGGGCTAGCGACGACCGCGACCGTCGAGGTCGCCAAGACCGCCAGTCCGCAGCAGAGCGAGGTAACAAGACGTTTCACAGATCCCTCTCCTTCACACCAAGTAAGTGCCTTTTAGCTCTGTTAGTCTAACCCGTAAAACCAAGGAAGTGCTACCCCCTCTCCAGCACGAACCCGGCAAAATGAGGGTAACCAAGGCTCTTATCGCGGCCGCGTCCGCGGCGTTCTTCTTCTCCCTGCGTCCCGCCGGTGCCACGGGAACGGTCATTATCGCCTACGCCGGCGGCGGCTCGAAGCTGTACCACAACGTCCGGATCACCGTCTGGAACGAAAGCATGGCCATCACTTCGGCCGACGGCCAAGGAACGGTCGTACTCGGCAAGGCCTCCTGTACGAAGGTCGACGAGCTGGTGCGGTGCTTGACCTACGACGCGACCCTCTTTCAAAACGGCGGAAAGCTACACATCCCGCTGCAATCGGGAACGGTTTGGCTGAACCCCACGCGCGAATATCAGCCGCTGAGCCATTCATCGGCTGAGATTCCCCCGCGTGGCGTGCTGCTTGCCGTGAAGACGCGGCGCGGCACGGAGGTCACGATGACGGGCACCGTCGATGAGGTGCGCCAATGAACGCGAGAGTCGTCGCAGTCGTGGTGCTAGCGCTTGCGCTCGTTCCGGCCGCTGCTCTCGCGGGCCGGGGCGGTGTCGCGCGTCCCGCGGGCGGCTTCGATTTTCACGGAGAGCCCGGCGCCGCACACCCGCAATCCTACAGCCATTCGAGCACCGGTCCGCAGGGAACTAACCGCACGACGAACGTGACGAATAACGGCAACGGTTACAACCGAACGACGAACGCGACGAACGGCCAGTATAGCCGTACCAGCAGCGGCGGCGCATCGAACAACGGCAACTACTATCACAGCAGCAACGGATCCAGTCCGTACGGTAGCCATAGCAGCAGCACGAGCGGTAACTACAATTCCGGCAGCTACAGCCATAGCGGAAGCGGCAGCAACGGCTACGGATCGTACGGCACGTCGGGAAGCGGAAATACGCACAGCCACACGTACAGCGGTTCGGGGACGGCCACGAACGCGTGGGGACAGACGTATCACTCCAGCACGTACGCGAACAATGGCTACGTGTATCACGGCGCGGTGGTAACGAATCCGGTCTATCACGGGGTGTGGGGATGGAACGGCGGTTACGCCTGGTATCCCGCTCCGTATTATTGGGGCGGTGGATTCTGGGGAGCGTTCGCGATTGGTGCGGCTTCGGCGGCAGTCTGGGGTTCCATCGTCGCCGCAAACAACGTTACCTATACGTCGTACCAGGTACAAGCCGAGAGCCCGGGCGCCAAACTCTTATCAAGCTATCACTTGACGCAGACGCAGTGCGGACCGCCGAACCTCGTCGTGATCTACGGTCCGAACAACAGCGTGATTTGTGCCTATCCGAACAATCTGGTTTCGGCGGGTAACTACAGTGTCGATTCGCAGACCCTCACGATCGTATCGGAGAAGCCTGCAACGTAGGGACTCTCTGCGCTCTTAGGTGCGCTGCGCGCTGGGCACTGCCATCCACGCTTTCTGCGGCGCCGGCGGCAGTTGGTCCATGTGCTTCAAAAAGAGTGCGAGCTGCCAAATCTGCTCGTCGGTCAGCGTCTTTCCGAACGCCGGCATCCCGGTAAGACGGATGCCGTGCGAGACCTTCCAATACGTGACGCCTTCGGGATCGTCTTCGACTCCATCCTTGGCGAGCTGTGGGGGATGCTGGTAGAGCCCGCGAGCAATTCTCGAAGGCGTTCCGTCGGCCGCGCCGTGACAGACGGAGCAGTTTTCCGCGTAGGTTCGAATGCCCGCGATGAGGTTCGCGTCGTTGAGCGCCACCGGATTCGGCCCCTTCGGCGCCTCGCGCGCGAGCGTCGCGTGCAACGACGACGAGGCCGCCCACCGCTCCAGCCGCGACGGCTTGGCGTCCGCATTTGCCGGCATGGCTCCCGTTTCAATTCCGACGTAAAGCAAGAGTACGATCGCGACGAGCGTCGCGACGACACCGATGACGAATCCGCGAGTCATAAGGCCGGACTTCGACGCTAATGGTCGCTTAACCGGCGCGCCGGTAACTCTCCACTCGTTGTCAGCCGCGGCGGCTATGGTGAGAGCGTCATGTCAACGATTAGCATTCCGGCCTCACACGGACTCGGCGGCTCCGCCGGCGCGATCCTCAGCAAGCTTCCACGCGGTCTCTGGCTGGTCGTGGGGCTCTTGTTTGCCGGCGGAGTCTTAGGGTTGATCCTGCTCCGCTCCCACGCGAGCGATGCGCTGATCACGACTCCCGTCACGCAAGCCGACCTCACCGCCTCGGTGACGGCCTCAGGAACCGTTAACCCGCAGAACCTTATTTCGGTAGGCACGCAAGTCTCCGGGACGATCGCATCGATCGACGTTGACTACAACAGCAAGGTACGCCGCGGCCAAGTATTGGCGCGCCTCGACCCGAGCACGCTGCAGGCGCAGCTCGATCAGGCGCAGGCGTCGCTCGCGCAAGCGGAGGCGCAAGTCTCGCAGGCTGCCGCCGGCGCGAACGGCGCGTCGTCGAACGTCGGCGTCGCGAGCGCGACCGCTGCGGCAGACGTGGCGGCGGTTGCATCGGCAAAAGCGACGGTAACCAAAACGCAAGCGGCGCTCGGACTCGCGCAGAAGCAGGCGGCACGCGATACGGCGTTGCTCGGACAAGGCTATGTCGCGCAGAGCGCGGTCGACACCGACCGTGCTACCGTCGCGCAAGACGCGAGCGACGTCGCCGCGGCGCAGGCCGCCGTCGCGCAGTCACAGGCGCAAGACGCCGCCGGCAATGCGACCGTCAGCGAGAACGCCTCGACGGCGCAGAGTCAAGCCGCCGCGACGCGCGCGGCAGAGGCAAACGTCGACGCCGCACAGGCCGTCGTCCGGCAAGACGAGCTCAACTTGCAGCACGCGGTGATCACCTCGCCGGTCGACGGCACCGTCGTCGCGCGCGACGTCTCGGTCGGTCAGACCGTCGCGGCCTCGCTGCAAACGCCGACGCTTTTCTCGATCGCGCAGAACCTGGGCAAAATGGAAGTCGACATCAACGTGGGCGAGCCCGATATCGGTAACGTCAAGCCGGGCGACGACGTTTCGTTCTCCGTGCTCGCCTATCCGAATGAGAGCTTCCACGGATCGGTCGCGCAGGTACGCATCAATCCGCAGACGCTCAACAACGTAGTGACCTACGACGTGGTCGTCTATGCCGAGAACAGCGGAGGCAAGCTTCTGCCCGGCATGACGGCAAATGCGACCGTTAACGTCGCCACCGCAAAGAATGCGCTCACGGTGCCGCTGGCCGCACTGCATACGAAGGGCGCGGCAACGTCGCCCTGGGGAAATGTCAGCGGATCCGCAGCGAGCGGCGCGATTGCCGCGGGCTCGAACGCACGGCTCGTCGTCGACCGCAACGGAAAACCCGTGCCGATCGACGTCTACGTCCGGTTGACGAACGGGACGCAGGCCGCAGTCGAGCCGGCGAACGGCGCCGCGCTCGCTGCCGGCGACAACGTGGTCATCGGCACGAACTCGACGCACCGCAACGGCAGCGCGCAAAATTCGCGCTCGCCGGTCGGCGGCAGTCCGATGGGCGCGATGCGAGGGCTTCACTCATGACGCCGGTCGTTTCGGTCGCAGAGCTGCGCAAAGAGTACGCAATGGGCAACGACCGCGTCTATGCGTTGCGGGGAGTCGACCTCACCGTCGAGCCCGGCGAGTTCCTCGCGGTGATGGGCCCTTCGGGTTCCGGCAAATCCACCTTCATGCACGTCGTGGGCTTACTCGACACGCCTACCGCCGGAACCTACAGCTTCGAAGGCGCCGAGGTCTCGCACCTCAGTTCCGACGAGCGAGCCGACATCCGCGGACGTCGCCTCGGCTTCGTCTTTCAGGCGTACAATTTGCTCGCGCGGACAACGGCACTCGAGAACGTCGAGCTGCCGATGGTCTACGCGGGAGTTCCGGAAGACGAGCGCCGGCGCATTGCGCTCGCGAAGCTCGAACTGGTCGGCATCGCACACCTCGCGCAGCATCACCCCAATCAGATGTCCGGCGGACAGCAGCAGCGAGTCGCGATCGCACGCTCGCTGGTCAACGATCCCGGCTTGATTCTCGCCGACGAGCCGACCGGCGCCCTGGACACGAAGAGCTCCGAAGACATCATGCGACTCTTCACGCGTTTAAACGAAGAACAGGGCATCACGATCATGCTCGTCACGCACGAGCCCGACGTGGCCGCTTACGCGCGGCGCATCGTGACGTTTCGCGACGGGCTCATCACCGGCGACGCGCGCAACGAAAGGCGGGCGGCATGACGATCAAGGCAACGCTTCGGCTCGCGCTGGCCGCGCTGATCCGCAACAAGGCGCGCTCGCTGCTGACGATGCTCGGCATCGTCATCGGCGTCGCGGCGGTGATCGTAACCGTTGCGATCGGCGTGGGCGCACGAACGTCGGTCGCGCAGAGCATCAACAGCTTGGGCTCCAACCTCATCGTCGTGCAG
>DATASC010000057.1:0-5625 GCA_036269355.1 Candidatus Cybelea sp.
GAAGATCCGCGATTGGCCCAGGAGCGAAGCCAGCGCGACGCTCGTGGTTCCCGCCAAGACCCCGACGGTAATTACCCAGCTCAACGCGGGCATATGCAGCGGCGCGAGCGCGTAGACCAGAGGATTCTTAATCGGTACCTGATTCCACGGAACGGCGCCGACGAGGACGATCGCCGTCGCGCAGTAGATGAGCGTCCCGATTGCGAGCGCGCCGATCACGCCTACCGGAACGTCGTATTGCGGTCGCTTGCACTCCTCCGCCGTCGTCGTTGCCGTGTCGAAGCCGATGTAACTGAAGAAGACGTAGGCACCGATCGCGATGATTCCGTACGGCTGTGCTGATGACGAGTAGTCGGCCATGCCGCCGAAGGGCCGGAGCGTTCCCCAGCCGACCGGATTGAAGTTGTGTAAGTTGGCGCCGTGGACGAGGAAGGCGCCCGCTATGACGAAGACGATCAGCGCCGAGATCTTGAGGACGACGAAAACGTTGTTAACCGTTGCGGACTCGCGGATTCCGACCGAGAGCAGCATACTCAACCCGATGACGAAGAGCGCGGCGAGTAAGTCGAATTGCGAATGTGCGAGGTCCCAGCTCGCAGGCTGCCACCAGGGGCCGTGGACGATCAGATTCGATTGCTGCGCCCAGGCCGGCAGTGCGACGGTTCCTTTGAACACGTCCTGGATCGCGGCGGAGAACTGCTGCGCGACGGGCGCCGCACTGATGCCGTACTCGAAGATGAGCGCGAAGCCGATGATCCAGGCGAAGAGTTTACCCATCGTCGCGTAGGCGTACGTGTACGCGCTGCCCGCGACGGGCACCATCGCCCCTAGTTCTGCGTAGCAGAGCGCGGCGAAAAACGAGGTAAGGCCCGCGAGCAGATACGAGATGATGACTGCCGGCCCGGCGCCTTTGACACCCGTCCCGATCGTCGTGAAGATGCCGCCGCCGATCATCGTGCCCAGGCCGATCGCGATCAGATCCTTCGCCGTCAGCGCCCGGCGCAGGATTTTGCGCGAGCCGATTTCGCGAAGCTTATCGGCATCAGTCGTCGCGAAAAGCTCGGAGAAGAACGACATTCCGGCGGGCGTTCGGACCTAGTTTTCCGGCGGCCTGCCGGAGTGATTCCAAAGATGCTCGGGAATGCCGAGTGCATCGTTGATCCATCGCGCCCAAACGAACAAGGCATCCGAGAGCCTATTGAGATAGCGCAGCGCCTCATCTGCGGCCGGCTCTTCGTCGTCGATCAGCGCGACGAGAAGGCGTTCGGCGCGCCTGCAAACGGTCCGAGCGAGATGAAGCTGTGCGCCGGGGACCGATCCGCCGGGATGAATGAAGTTCGAAAGCGGCGGGAGATCCTGGGTAGCCTCGTCGATGGCGCGTTCGAGCGCGTGAACGTCGGTATCTCGAATTCCGGCTTGGCCGTCCCGTCGATCTTTGGGAAGCATCGCAAGCTCGCTGCCGAGATTGAAGAGACCGTCTTGGGCCCAGGCCAGCCAGGCGTCGAGACGTCGTGCGCGCGGGTGCGCCGAAACCGACGCGCGCAGCGTCGCACGCGCGACGCCGATCGCGCTCGAGAGCTCGTCGACCGTACCGTACGTTTCGATTCGCAGCGCGCTCTTCTTGATGCGCCCGCCCCCGATGAGACCGGTCATTCCCGTGTCGCCGGTCCGCGTGTAGATGCGTGTCACTTTCGGCATCGTCTATCCTATGCTAGTTCGGACGCCAACTTCCCCGGCGAAGGCCGTTTCGTCATCGCGCGCGAAGCGGGGCCGGTCATGTCCGACGCGCTCTCCGCGACCGCCGTCAAGGAGATCCCTCCGAAGGCGGCCGACCTTTCCGCATGGTATACCGCGGCCTGCCTCAAGGCCGAACTGGTCTCTTATTCGCCCGTCCGCGGGTGCGTCGTGCTGCGGCCGTACGGCTTCGGGCTGTGGGAGAACTTGCAGAAGGAGCTGGACGCGCGATTCAAAGCGACCGGTCACGAAAACGCGTATTTTCCGCTTCTAATTCCGGAGAATCTTTTGGTCCGGGAGGCGGAACACGTCGAAGGATTTGCGCCTGAGGTCGCCTGGGTGACGCAGGGTGGGAGCGAGGAACTTACCGAGCGGCTTGCGATTCGACCGACGTCCGAAGCGATGATCGGCACGATGTACGCGCAATGGATCGAGTCGTACCGCGACCTACCCATTTTGATCAATCAATGGGCGAACGTCGTCCGATGGGAGAAGGCAACGCGTCCGTTTCTGCGCACGATGGAGTTTCTGTGGCAAGAGGGTCACACCGCGCACGCTTCGGCAGCGGAGGCCCGCGAAGAGACGCTGAAGATTCTCGAACTCTACCGCGACTTTGCCGAGAACGTCGCGGCCGTGCCGGTCTACGTCGGCCGCAAGAGCGCCAGCGAGCGTTTTCCGGGGGCGGTAGAAACCTTTGCGATCGAGGCCCTTATGCCCGATGGAAAGGCGCTACAGTCGGGAACCTCGCACGACCTCGGCCAAAACTTCGCCAAGGCCTACGAGATCCGGTTTACCGACGCCGACGGCGCGATCAAGTATGCGTACACCACCTCGTGGGGCGTTTCGTGGCGCATGCTGGGCGGATTAATCATGACGCACGGCGACGACCGCGGCCTGCGAATTCCGCCGAAGATGGCACCGATCGAAGCGGTCTTGATTCCGATCGTGCGCTCCAACGACGTTCGCGCCCTCGAGAGGTGCAACGAGCTCGCAGCCCGGCTGCAAGAGGCGGGCTTTCGCGTGCGCGTCGACGCCCGAGACCAGCAGCCGGGTTGGAAATATAGCGAGTGGGACCTGCGCGGTGTGCCGGTGCGTATCGAGATCGGGCCGCGCGACGTCGACTCCGGGACCTGCGTGCTCGCGCGCCGCGATCGCAGCAAGGGCGAGCCCGGACAGCGGGAGAGCGCGCCCCTCGACCAGGTGCCGACGCTGCTACGCGGTCTTCTCGAGGAGATTCAGAGCTCGCTCTACGCGCAGGCCCGAGCGTTTCTCGAAAGCCGTACGATCGTAACGGACGACCGCGACGAATTTATCGAGCTCTGCAAGACGCGTGCGGGTATGGTCGACATTGCCTGGTGCGAGCGTGCCGAATGCGAAGCGAGCGTCAAAGCATTGACGACCGCGACCACGCGAGTCGTGCGGCCGCTCGAAGCGGTGGGTCTTCGTTGTGTGGCGTGCGGGGAACCGGCAAAGGCGAGAGCCTATTTTGCGCAATCCTATTAGACTCGTACTCGCTGCGGCGCTGGTGCTGCAGTTGGCCGCAGGCACCGCGGCAGCATACTCGCCGACGGTAGCCGAGCTCGACGCGGAGGCGCGCGCCGCGGGAAACCGCAGGGACCTCGCCCAGCAGATCGGAGATTCGGTCTTCGCGACGGAATGGCCGGCCGAAGTCAGCCAGATCTCGGCAAACGCGCTCGACGATCACCTGATCGTCGGCATCCGCGTCTTGGGCGTCAAGTTTCATCACCCGATCACTCGGGCCGAGTTTGCATCGGAGATCGCCGCGCTCGCGGGCAAAGGTTTCGCGGCGGCGCCCGCGGCTGAGGAAATCGACATCTGGGCGAGCGTGCCGGTTGGGGTGGCGAAAGGCGTCGTCGTGAGCGGCGATCTCGCTAGGCCGACGTCGCGAACGGTCTTCAGCGTAACGGCGCGCCGGGGCGAAAGCGCGGCGGCGCTAGAGGCACGCCTCGATGCTAGCAACGGCAGCGTTTTCTGGGACGAGCAGTGGGCTCAAAGCGCCTTTAGGTTGCCGGAATAGATGTACAAGAAGACGACGTTGCCAAATGGGCTCCGCGTGCTGACGGAGACGATGCCGTCGGTCCGATCGGCGACGGTGGGCATCTGGGCCGACGTCGGGTCTGCCGTCGAGAGCCGCGAGCAACGGGGTATCTCGCATCTTGTCGAGCACATGCTTTTTAAGGGAACGGAGAGCCGCACGGCGCGCCAGATCGCCGAAACGATGGATGGCGTCGGCGGAAATCTGAATGCCTTTACCGATAAAGAGACGACCTGCTACTACGCGAAAGTCATCGACCGCCACGTACCGCTGGCCCTCGACGTGCTTGCCGACATGTTCCTGCACTCGCTTTTCAACGCGCAAGAGCTTGCCAAAGAACAGAAGGTAATCCTCGAAGAGATCAAGATGTACGACGACTCTCCCGACGACCTTATCCACGACGTTTTCCTGCAGACCATGTGGCAAGGAGCGAACCTGGGGGAGCCGACGATCGGTTTTGCCGATACGGTCGTGGAGTTGACGCCGGACGACCTGCGCTCGCACATGTCCGCGCACTATGCGGCGAACTCCGTGATCGTCGCAGCCGCCGGAAACGTCGAGCACGACCGCTTCGTCGAATTGGTTGGCGAGGAGTTCGCCGGATTCAACGGATCCTGCATCGTCGGTCAGCCGGAGCGCCCGGTGACGACGCCCGCAACGAACGTCCGTCAGAAAGATAGCGAACAGGCATACGTCATCCTCGGAACGCGGGGTATCGACGTCCGCGACGAGCGGCGTTACGGATTATCGCTGCTCGATACCGTTCTTGGGGGAGGCATGTCGAGCCGGCTCTTCCAGGAGATCCGCGAACAACGCGGCCTCGTCTACAGCGTCTACTCCTTTCAAGCCGCGTATCGAGCCGCTGGACTATTTGGGGTCTACGCCGGGACTTCGGCCCAAAACGTGCAGGCATGCATCGACGTCATCCTCGATCAGTTCGCACGCGTCCGCGACGTACCCATCGACGAAAGCGAGTTCGCACTGGCTAAGGAGCACATCAAAGGCAACTTGACCCTGTCGCTGGAGTCGACTTCGAGCCGAATGCTTCGCTTGGGCCGCAACGAACTCGCACTCGGAAGGCAGGTAACGCCGGAAGAGATCGAAGCGCGAATCGATGCGGTAACCCCCGCGGAAGTCCAGGAGCTGGCTCGCGAGCTTTTGGACGAACAAAACCTCGGTCTGTGCATCATCGGCCCGGTCGACGAAGGGGCAATCGTTTGGAGCTCCCACGCGGCATAGTGCTATTGGTTGCATCGGCGAGCTACACGCCTCGTTTCGGAGCGCTCGGCGCTCCACATCCATGTTCCGCGCCTACTCCGCCGCGCTCGCGCCACCTGCTGAGGAAATTATGACCTCGTGTCAATGGCGCTCGCGTCGGAGGCCCTCACGAGGCGCGTAGCTCGCCGATGCACCTACTGCTAGTTGTCGCGGTCGCTCCACACGTATGGTCTGGGAAGCTGATCGGGGCGATGGCCATCACGTTCGTCGTGCAGGGCGTGACGATCGGCGCGTACGCCGCGCGGTTGGCGGGCGTTCAGACGAAACGGATCGCCACGTCGATATCGCTCTTCAACCTTTTCGTCACCACGGGACGCCTAGCGAATCTCTTCATGGCGTTCTTCATTGGGCCGCTCTCCGACCAGGCGGGAAACGCGATCGTAGCGATCGATGCCTGGCACCACGTCTTCGAGCTGCAGCTGCGCCTCATCGTACTCTCCGGAACCGTCGGCATGATTGCGTTCTCACTCTTCCTGCCGATGTTCACCTACCTATTCCGGCGCGGAGTACACTCGTTTGAGGCACGTGGATCGGTGCCGCATTCGCTGGCGCGCCTG
>DATASC010000058.1:0-9868 GCA_036269355.1 Candidatus Cybelea sp.
CTCGAAATCACGCTGAGCACTCAAACCGAATCGACTTCAGGCAAGGAGAACGAGACCGTCCTCCAGCGGCAGTGGCGCGACGTCGGGATACAGGCAGATATCAAGAATTTCCCGACGAGCCAGTTCTTCGACAACTCAACCGCCGGCATTCTGCAGGGCGGACACTACGACGTCGCGCTCTTCAGTTGGATTGGTGCCGCCGATCCCGACGACAGCGCGATCTACTCGGGACTCAACCTGGCGCCGCACGGACAGAACGCAATGTTCTGGACGAACGCCGCCGCGACGACGGCGATGACCGATGCGCTCAATACCATCGACCAGGCTCGCCGCAAGCGCGATTACGTCGTCGTTCAGCAGCAGCTGGCGCTCGACGTGCCGACGATCATTCTCTACTTTCAGCGCTTTCCGTTCGTCTACAATACCGACCTGAAAAACTTCGATCCGTCTCCGGTGATCTCGGGATTTTGGGATCCGTGGAACTACTCGATCTAAGGAGCTTCGACATGATGAAGAGGGGATTTTTCCGGCTTGCAACCGCGGGAGCTGCGGTTGCGATGCTTTGCGCGTGCAGCAAGACCGGCGGCGCCCCCGGAACGGGTGGGCGCGCGAACTCCTGGACGCAGCCGCACGTGTTGCGATTTGCCGACGCGGGCGACCTGAACACGCTCAATCCGCATCTCGGCCAGTTTGCCGACATCGGCGTCCTTTCATCGATGACGATGGCCTATCTCATCAAATGGGACGAGCATAACAACCCCTATCCGGAGCTTGCGACCCAGATACCCACGCAAACCAACGGTGGCGTCAGCAAAGACGGACTGACGATCACTTTCCACATTCGCAAGGGCGTGCGGTGGTCCGACGGCGTTCCGTTCAATGCCGACGATGTCGTATTCTCAACGAACGTCGTAAACAATCCGGCAAACAATGAGATCGGACGCCTAGGCTGGGATCAGATCGTCAAGATCGACGAACCGGACAAGTACACCGTCGTTTACCATCTCAAGAAGCCTTACTCGCCGTTTATCGAGACGTTCTTTTCGTCGGCGGGCGCCAATCCGTGCATATTGCCCAAGCATCTCTTGGCTCAATATCCGAATATCAACCACGTCGCGTACAACTCATTGCCGGTCGGCATCGGACCGTTCAAGTATTTGCGCTGGGATCGGGCACAGGATGTGATCTTAGTACCGAATCCGCTGTATTGGCGCGGCCAGCCGAAGCTCCAGAAAATTATCTTTAAGATCGTCCCCGATAGGAACACCGTACTCGCGCAGCTCCAGTCGCACGAACTCGACATGTGGAATCTCGTCCCGGGCTCCTATTTAGGACGCGTAAAGGCGCTTCAGGGGCTGTCGATCATTCGCCAGCCGAGCTACTTCTACAATCACATCGACTTCAACGTAGAACGGCCGGCGGTGCGGGACCCCGTCGTCCGGGAAGCGATCCGGATGGCGACCGACCGCCAAACGGTAATCGACAAGATCGGCCGGGGCGTGGGCATCTTACAGGAAGTGACGACGCCGAAGAACGCGCCCTATGCCGTCACTTCGATTCCGCCGGTTCCGTTCGATATCGCGCGTGCTAATGCCATGCTCGATAAGGACGGCTGGGTGCGAGGCCCGGACGGAGTGCGCCAGAAAAACGGGATAAAACTTTCCCTCGTATACGCCATCAATTCCGGATCGCCCGATACCGACGAAGCGATCGAACTCGAGCGTTCTTGGTGGAAGGAGATCGGTGTCGATCTCTCGGTGCGTCATTACCCGATCGCCTTGATGTTCGCCCCGCTGCAGCAAGGCGGGATAATCTATTCGAACAAGTGGGACATCGTCAGTTTCGCCTGGCTCAACGACGCGATCGGCGATATGTCGCCGTACTTTTCATGCAAGTCTTTTCCGCCCAACGGCCAGAACAATACGCGTTGGTGCAATCCGCGCGCACAAGCAGCGGTTAACGCGCTCTTTACGCACTACGAGCAGCCGCAGCGCAATACCGACGTGTTGGAAATCAACCAGCAGTTCGTAAAGGACGTTCCGATGTTCGTTACCTCACTGCGCGAAGATATTTACGCCTATAACAGCGATCTAAAGAATTTCCACCCCAACGCGATCACGCCGTTCGACAACGTGATGGACGTCGACATATAGCGAAAGCGAGCAGCGCGCAGCCGCCGAGCGAAAGCGAGCGGAGGGCCGCCCACGCGGGCACCTGCGCGAGCAATCCGCTTCGATGTTGCTCGGCCGACCAGACCGCTGCGGCGGTCGAGCTCGCGGGCGCGTGATAGGCGCCCAGCGCGTCGGGCCAAATTGGCGCCGGATGCGTAATGCCGAGCCAGCTCATCCCCGCAAAGAGCGCGGCGAAGGCCGCTGCGACGGTTAGCGTGCCGCGCGTGAGCCCCGCTTCGCCGAGCGCTACGAAAGCCGCGAACGCTGCGAGGGCGAGCAGCGCGCTCTGCATTATTCCGCTCGGACGCTGCGCGAGCCCAAGCCAGTCGGTGGCGGCGAGCAACGTTCCCGCGAGTGCGAAAAGGCGCGCGTCTCCGCTCGTTCGCAGCGCGCCCCACGCGGCCGCAGCGTATGCGACGAGGAGATCGTGCTCGTGGACGAAGCTTGCGACGAACGGGACGAGCGCGGAGAATGCGGCAAAGCGAGCAAAACGATCGCGTACGCGCATTGCCACGCCGATCGCGGCGGCGACCGTGATGAGTGCTGCGATGGCGGAAATGGCGCGTGCCGCGGCCGGCGTCGCGCCGAAACCGAACGCTATCGCGGCCGGCGTGAACTGAATCGCCGCCAGGCCTTCTGCCGACGCGTGTGCCGCGACCGTCCGCGCATATGCAAGCGGCCATCCGGGGCCGGCGGCTAGCGCCCCGAGCGCATAGGTGGCGATCGCAGCGATCGCAAGCGCGAGCGTGGTACGGTTGCGGCCGAGTTGCGAAATGAGTCCCAGCGATGCGTTCGGTTGCGCGAAGGCGATGCACGCGGCGAGCGCAGCGTAGGCCGGCGTTACGTCGCCGGCGAGCACGACGAGCATCGCCGCCGCAAACGCCGGCAACGCGAGCTGGCCGAGCGCGAGATCGCTCGTGATAGGCCCCCACGAGATTGCCAGCGCGAGGGCAGCAAGAACCGTAAGGAGCCTCGCGCGCCGGTTGCTCGCGTGCTCGCACCCAAAAGCAAGAGCGAGCAGAGCGATCGCTAGCGTCGCAGTCCATACCAGTGCCGCCGTTCGATAGGGCAGCCGCGCGAAGAGCGACCAGAGCAGCAGGGTTGCGGGCGGTCCGACGAACGGCAGGAGCTCTTCGCGCGTGGGATCGACGCCGGGGACGGTGCGCTCGGAAAACCAGATCGCGCGGCCGTATGGATCGGCGTGCGCGTTCCAGGCCGAACCTGCCGACCAGTATGCCTCAAAGTCGCGGAGATACGGACCGGGAGTGGCCTGCGGCCGCGCGGCAACAATCGCCGCCGCGATACTCGCGAATGCTACGGCGAGCGCGAGACGGCGGATCACCAGACGGGCGTACCGGCGGCTTGCGGCGTTGCGATGACGTGCGCTTGAGCCATGACGAAGAAGAGGCCGAGCAGCGTCGCGAGATACCAGCAGCTAACCCGCACGCGCGCACCAAAGCTCATGCGCTCCGCGCGCGGATCGACGTGGCCTCGCCAGACCGCGATCATCGCCGGCAGCCCGAGCAGACCGATGATGAGGACGAAGAGTATCGGAACGTGCAGCAGGATCGAGACGCCGACGAAGACCGCGAAACCGGCGAACCAAAGCGGCGGCCAGAGCGCACCGATGATTCGGCCGCCGTCGAACGGCGGCGTCGGAATCATGTTGAAAAGATTCAAGAACGCGGAAAGATCGGCGCAGGCGTACCAAAAGCGATCGCGGGTTACGCTGCCGATAACGTAGCAGATCGCCGCGAGTCCGAAGCCGACGAGCGGTCCGGCCAGTGCGATGTACGCGTCCTGCTCGAGATCTTCCGGCCGACCTCCCGCAGTGAACGCTCCCAGCAGCGGAACGAACGTTGGCAGGCGCACCGGCAGCCCGTATGCGCGAAAGGCAAAGTAATGTCCCAACTCGTGTGCCAATAAGAGCAGCATCACGACCAGTGCCAGCTTCCAGCCGAATACGACCACGTAGATCCAGAGCGAGAGCAAGAACGTCCAGCCGATCGTGACGAACTTGGCGCCGAAGAGCAAGAACTTAAACTTGACGAGGAATGCGGCCGCCGCGGCAAGCAGCGCGCCGATTCCGGTGCGGCGGCGCTGTGCGGGCTTCGGAGCCTCGTTCTGGGGTTCGGAGGGCGGGAGGTATTGCACGCGGGACTCTTCAACCGCAACGCGTGCCGGTCATCGCGATCGTTGGAGGAGGTTTTGCGGGGATTGCCGTCGCCCGCCGCCTGGAAGAGCGCCTGCGCCCGAACGAAGCCGAGATCGTACTGCTCAGCCGCGAAAACTACACGCTCTTTACGCCGATGCTTCCCGAGGTCACGTCGGGTGAGCTCGAGGTGCGCCATGTGGTCACCCCAGTTCGCGCGCAGCTGCGCCGCACCCGATTCGTCCTCGCCGACGTGGACGAAGTCGACGTGGAGAAGCGGACGATCTCCTACCATCACGTTCTTACTCGCAAAGACGTCGTTCAGCCATTCGATCACGTCGTCTTCGCGCTGGGGTCGTCGACGTCGGACTTCGGCTTGCCCGGCGTCGCGGAACACACGTGGGCGCTTAAGTCGCTCGAGGACGCCGAGCTTCTGCGCAACCACTTGGTCTGGCTCCTCGAACTCGCCGATACGATCGACGACGAGGCGCGACGACGCCGTCTGCTGACGATCGCCGTCGTCGGCGGCGGGTTCACCGGAGTAGAAACCGCCGGTGAGATCGCAGAGCTCTTTCGCAGCGTACTGCGTTTCTACAAGCGATTGCAGACGGAGAGCGTGCACGTCGTCCTGATCGAGGCCGGCCCCGTGCTGCTCGCCGGATTGCCGGCGAAGATGGGAACCTATTCGCGGCGCGTCTTGGAGCGGCGCGGCGTCGAGGTGCTCACCGGCGACGGCGTGGCGTCGGCCGACGAGACGGGCCTCACGCTGCAGAGCGGGCGCCGCGTCGACAGCGAAGCGATCGTATGGAGTGCCGGGGTGAAGCCATCGCCGACGATCGCGAAGGTAGCGCTGCCGAAGACGAAGCGCGGCGCGATCGCGACCGCGCCGGATATGTCCGTTCCCGGCTTTTCGGGAGTTTGGGCGCTCGGGGACTGCGCGGCGATTCCCGACGGCACCGGTGGCACCTATCCGATGACCGCGCAGCACGCCATTCGCGAAGGACCGCGCTTGGCGGAGAATATCGTCGCGGCGTTGCGCGGGCAGCCGACGAAGGTGTTTCGCTATCAAACGCTCGGCATGATGGCCGCGCTCGGCGGTCGCAAGGCCGTCGCGCAGCTTCCCGGCAATCGCGTCATCACCGGATTTCTCGCATGGTTCTTCTGGCGCACTTATTACTTGCTGCGCTTGCCGGGACTCGACCGCAAAATGCGCGTCGCCTTCGACTGGACGCTCGAGCTGATCTTTCCCCGCGATACCGCCGAACTGCGTTTCGGCGACCGGGACCCGAGCCGGCCCTAACCGAACCGTCCGGTCGAGGAGGTCTTTAGTGAAGAGACGGCCGGTATCGGCAATTGCACCGGCGATGCTTGCGTTGCTCGCGACTGCCTGCTCCGTGCCCGGCACTCAGTTGCCGGCCGGCAGTGCCGTGAGCGGAGCGCACGACGATCCCGCCATCCTGCAAGGGAACGACAAGAACCGGTGGGTGACGCTGACCGGCGTCAGCCGAGGGTCGCCGTTCCAGGGGAACGTGCTCGCCGGAAAAGGCGTGGTCTACGTCGTGGCAGGTTGGGGCAAGTCCCATAGTTACGAAAGCTTCGCCACCATCGGGATGAGCGGTCGCGTTAAGCACGCGCCGCGCCAGCCGTCGTGCACGTACCCCGGCTCGACCTCCGGCACGTATCATATGTACGCTTACGACATCGCCCTCAATCACGAAAACAATTCGGTCTTCATGAACCCCAACATCACCTTTTCGGGATCCGTACAAGAGTTCGGGTGGACGTTTGTGTCGCCGAGTGGCAAGCGTTCGGCATGCTATTTGGCCGATGTCGTCGCCGGCAACGTGAGTGTGTTGGCAAACGGCCCGGAAGATATGATTTGGGGCGCAGGTACGGAGAGTCCGTACCTGTGGCGGTTCGCTCCCGATGGCACCGCTAGGAACTTTGCGCTGCCGTACGGAGTAACGGCCTTTGCCTCGCTCGTGGAAGGTCCCGATCACGTTCTTTGGGCGCAGCCGGCAAACGCCGCAACGGTAATGCGCATCAGCCCCGGCAGCGGGAAGGTGCTAAGCACCTACAACGTCCCCTGCGCCTCGCCGGTCTCCGCGCTGGCGGTAGCGTCGGGACTCGTGTGGGGTTATGCCAACGGTTGCGTCTACTCGATCACGCCGACCGGGACGACGACTTCGTATACGGTGAGCGGCATGGTCGCGCAAGACGCTCCACATGCTATGGCAGGGGGCCCCGACGGCAACCCCTGGTTCCTCGAAACGCGCGGCTCCGCGGGGGCAATCGGAACCATCGATCCAACGACCGGAAAGGCGCGTGGCGCCGTGCTGCCGCCGGGCGGAGTTTACGGGTTGGCGCTGGCGACCGGGCCCGATGAGAATATATGGGTCACCGACGAGAACGACGACGTCTACGTCTACCTACCGAAACGGCTGCGCGTGTCGCCGCGCACGCTGACGCTTCCGCAAATTCGCGCGGTCGCGCGCGTGACGGTCACCGAGCCCGGCGTCACGAGTTGGAAAGCCGCCTCGGCAAAAACATCCGTGGCTCGGGTAAAGCAGTCGTCGACGACTCCCAGCGTTTTCTTGGTGACCGCCATTGGGAAGGGAATCACGACCGTGACCGTTCGGGACGCCGTCGGGAACTCGGTCGCGATTCCGGTCACGGTCCGCTAGCCGAAGAGATGCTCCGCCCGGCGGCGAAGCTTCGACGATGCTCCGCGAACCGATCGAACGCCTGATCCGCGATCCCAAAGAGTTCAATCGCGACGTACCGTTCCCCGACGCGTCGAGGATTCGCATCTACGACGAGACGCTGCGCGACGGCGAACAGATGCCGGGTGTCTGCTACACGCCGGGCCAGAAACTCGAGATCGCCAAGGCACTGGCCGCCGTAGGCGTGCACATCATGAGCGTCGGCTTTCCGGCGGCGTCGGAGGGCGATCGGCGCACGCTGCAACTGGTGATGGAGGCGAAACGGCGCGGCGAGCTCGGCGACGTCGAGATTGTGGTGATGTGCCGGAGCAACCGCAACGATATCGACGTGACGGTCAAGACGCTGCGCGACGCCGGCATCGAGCCGCGCGAAGTCACGTTCTTCATTTTTACGAGCGGAAGCGATCTGCACCTCAAGTACAAAATCGGCAAGACGCTGTTGCGCTATGAGGGACGCAACGAGGGCGAGTGGCTGGAGTTGCCGCTTTCGTTCTATCGCGACGCGAATATTCGGTTGCAGTGCGACGCCATCCGGCACGCGCGCGAGTACGGGATCGAGCGTATCGAGTTCGGTGCCGAGGACGGCAGCCGCGGCGACGTCGAGTACTTCATCGAATACTTCAAGGCGGGGCTCGACGCAGGCGGCACGCGCCCGGCGTGGCCCGACACGGTCGGCACCCTTACGCCCGAGGCAACGCGTTGGTACTGCTCGCGCATCGTAGCGGGCCTGCCTCCGAACTTGCCGATCGTCGCGCATTTGCACAACGATTACGGCCTCGGCACGATCAACGCGATCACCGCCGTTTCCTGCGGCTTTACGGTGCTCTCGGTGACCGCGAACGGTTACGGCGAGCGGGCCGGCAACGTCAAACTGCACGAGTTCGCCGTCGCGCTGCGCGTGCTCTACGGCGTCGAGCTGCCGGGCTTCCGGTACGACAAGCTGCGCGAGCTGGCACGATTCATGGAGCGGATGAGCGGCATTCCGCTGCAGCAGCACGAGCCGATCGTTGGCTCCAAAGTCTTTGCGCACGAGTCGGGCATCCACACCCAGGCGATGCTGATCGATCATCGGATGTACGAAGCGGTTCCGGCCGAGCTCGTCGGCGCACGGACGAGCTGGGTCTTCGGCAAGCATACCGGCGCGGCGCTCGTCGAAGATACGCTGCGCCGCCGCCGCGATCGTCTGACGAGTGCGGGCGTCGAGCCCTCGACGGAGCTCGCGCATCGCGTTACCGACGAGGTGAAGCGCCTGCGCGAAGAGCGCGCCGCGTCGAGCAAGAGCGAGGAGACGATCGAACTCTACGAAGTGGCGATGCGCCGTCTCTCACTCACTGAGGACGACGTCATCGAAATCGCGATCGCGCTGGGAACGCCCGCAAAAGCTTCGTAACGCAATAGCCGGGGTGTCTCTAGAACTCGTAAACACGGCGGCGACGCTGGGCACGTTCGTTGTCATAGCGGCCACCGCGGTGGCGGCACTAATTCAGTTGCGTCACGCGCGGAGCAGCAACCAGATTGCGGCGTTGAACGAGTTGCGCAAGAGCCAGCAGACGGACGCGTTCGTCAAGGCCCTTCATTGCCTTTACACCGATCTGCCCAAAGCGATCAACGATCCGGAGTTCAGATATCAGATTGCGCACAGAAACGAACGCACGGCAGCGTACAACGAGATGCTGTCGAGCATCGAGTCGGTCGGCGATTCGTTCGAAAACATCGGTTTACTCGCCAAGGCGGGTCTCGTCGACCGCCGGTTGCTCCTGGATATCTATCCGGCATTGGTGCTGGATGCGTGGGGAGCTCTGCTCGAAGTCACGGCGCTCTTAAGGGAACACTATGGATCCTCGATTTGGGAAAACTTCGAATATATCGTCGTGCTTTCCCAAGACTGGAACGCGTCGCACTCGGGTGGGACGTACCCCCGTGGGATACGCCGGGTCGAGGTGCCGAATCGATGGCAGAAAGCAGACGAGGAATACGCCTCGACTCGGTTTGAGTCGAAAGGTTAACGCCGGTTCATTATCGATGGAGGGGTTCCGGGCCGGAGGCCAAACGGTCACCTTCAATAGGCGACGGGCGCAAAGCTCGGGGGTGACGCACATGTTTCGTTCGAATGCGATAGCGATTTTTCTGACCGGGACCATTTTGGCAACGGCGGCCTGCAGCAACGGCACGGTTTCGCCCGTTTCGTCTGACATAAACCCCTCATCCGCTGGGGCATCGCAGACCGGCGTCGGCCGGCAGTCGCAGTCCGGCAAGATTCAGCACATCGTCATCGTCGTTCAAGAAGCGCGCAGCTTCGACAATCTGTTTTGCGGGTTCGCGGGTGCGGACGGCAAGTGCCAGAACCAGACGATTCCGCTCGAAGCCAACTGCACGATCTCCGACACGTTCGGGGATTACAAGCGCGATCGAAAGACCGGCAACTTCGGCAAAGAGCACGCGAACTGCCCGGGCTATCAGGAGCCCGAGTACGCACACGTACCGAGTTCCGAACTGACACAGTACTACGAGATCGCGCAGCAATACGTGCTCGGCGACGAGATGTTTTCCTCGACGGGAAACCCGACGTTTGAGGCGCACCAGTACGCAATTGCGGCCCAGAGCGACAGTGCCAAAGATCAGCCGTTCGGGAAGTCCTCCGACGGTTGCGTCTATCAGCAGTTGGTGCGACAGTTTGGCGGCGGCAAGATCGACGCATGCTTCGCGTACACGACTATGGGCGATCTCTTGAGCGAGGCGGGTTTGACCTGGAGCTACTATCGCACCGCCGACAACAAGCATCCGATCGTAAACACGTGGGACGCGTTCGGCTGGATCAAGGG
>DATASC010000059.1:0-3248 GCA_036269355.1 Candidatus Cybelea sp.
CCCAAACGGCTACTAATTTTCAATACGGTGGTGATGTGCGTCTACGCGATCGGCGTCCAGGCATCGTACCTGGCGTCGGTGCTCGATCCTACCGTCGCAAGAACCGCGATCGGTCTCTCCGGAGTCATCAACGGTATCGGCACGATCGCTTTTACGCTCTTCGTGGATCCGACGTCCTCCATGATTACCGATCAAGCAATCCACGGCAAGCGGACGGTCGAGGAGGTTCGCTCCATGGTGTTCTACTTATCCCTGACGGCAGTCGTCGGATCGCTCCTCTCGCAGGCTATCCTCTATCCCGCCGCGGTCCTGATCAAGGTTGTCGCCCTTTTCGCCATGCATGTACATTTTTAGACTTCTCACGGTTGTTTGCGGCGCCGCGCTTTTGAGCGGCTGCGCCGGTTCGATCGAGCGCTGGATCGTCGATACGCGCGTTCATCAAGGCGACGTCGCGCTCGCCCGTGGCGACGCTCGCGATGCCGAGCTGGCGTACCGGCTCGCGCTGCGGGTCGATTCGCGCAACGCGCGAGCGCGCGCCGGCTTCGTCGAGGCCGCGGCGGCGCTCGCGCGCGTCGAGTACGCGAAAGGGACTTTCGACGACGCTTTGGACACGGTCGATGAAGGATTGGCGGTCGATCCGCAGAGCGTACGGCTCGCGGCGCTCAAGGAAACGCTCGACCAGGCGAAACTTCAGAGAGAGATCGTGCTTTCGAACTATCCTACGTACCGAGCGGCGGGCATCGAGATTCAGCACGCGTATCAGCGGCTTAACGTTACTAATGCCCTGCTGCTCCGCGATTTACGGCGATTCGGCTACACGTTCGACGGAACCGACCTGAGCAGTGCGATCAAGCGAAGTTACGAGATGCAGCTCGAGCTTTCAAAAAACGTCAACCGTTTGATCCTTTATCGACAGCTCGTGACGTCGGGCGTGCCGGAGGCGCCGGCGGAATCGACGACGTTCGGCAGCGGTTCGCTCTTGCCGCTACCGTGATGCAATGATTCCCTGGCTCGAGTCGCTGTCCACCGGAGACGCGGGAACCGTGGTCGTGGGCGGCTTCGTTATCCTGTCGCTGGCGCTTGGTTACGTCGCCTCACGCTTTACCTCGGTGCAGGTCCGCAAGGAGCACAACGACCGCGCGGGCTTTATCCTCGCCGTGATCGGGGTGATCTACGCGGTCTTGCTCGCCTTCGTCGCGATCGGCGTCTGGGAGCGATTCCAGCAGGCCGAGGCCCGGAGCTACGACGAGGCGAGCGCGATCGCGACGGTCTATCGCGATGCGGGATCGTTCCGGCAAGGTGCGCGCCTTCGAAAGGTCCTTCGCACCTACGTCCTCTCGGTAATCAACGTCGAGTGGCCGCGAATGCATCGCGGGCAGCGACCCGTGCTTTCCAATGCGTTGCTCGAAGCGGCGGACCGCGACGTACGGTCGCTTCCGGCCGACTCGCCGCGCCTGCAGAACATTGCGGCGCAGATGCTGATGGCGATGGACACGGCCCTGGCGGACCGCCGGGCGCGGCTTACAATCGATTCGAGCGGTATCAGCCGCATCATGTGGACCACCCTCATCGCCGGCGCCGTCGTCACCGTAGGATTTACGTTTCTCTTTGGTTTCGATCAGACGCTGATGCAGCAACTGATGATCGGGGGCCTGAGCTTCTTGATCGGACTTGTGCTCTTCCTCATCGTTGCGCTCGATTACCCATTCCGCGGAAGCATCGCGGTCGAGCCCGAGGCGCTTCGCGCCCTGCTCGAGGGCTTCAAGGGGATGACCGGGTGATGCAGACGCCGCGGGCGTCCAAGAACGCTCGTCCTCGCCCGGCGCGCTCGGCGGCGCGAAACGCTCGCCAGAATCGATCGGCGTTCGGGTCGGCCTTCGCTGGATCGGTGACGTAGACGGGCCATGACCCAGGCGCAGCGATCAATGGGAATCGCTGCAGCCAAGCACAGAGCTCGATATTGCGGTAGAGCCGGTTCGCTTCGATGGCAACGAAGTAGCGCGATCCCTTGGCAATCGCGCTCTGTTCGTCGAAGGGAGTCCAGAGCAGGGGATCCTCTTCCCAGCCGAAGCGGTCAATGTAATATTGCACGTCCGGGCCGTAGTGGCCGATTACGAGAAGGGCGTCCGGCGGCAGGCTCCGGTCGAGAGCGACGGCGTTTCGGTACGCGGCCTTGTTGTAGGCGTAATACTCGGCGACCGGTGAGCGGCTATAGACGAGTGCGGCGAGCGCGACGAGGGGAAGAATTGCGAGGAGCGCATAGCGCGCCGCAGCGGCGAGTTCGGCGGACCGCACCATTCGTGCGAAGCGGGCTGCGAGCCCCGCGATGAGCAGCGCGCTCAGCGGCAGCAGCGGCAGCATATAGTAATCCACTCGTTCGACCGTCACCACGACGAAGACGTAGAGCAGTGCGCCGGCGAGCCACGCCCAGAGCAGCGAACGGCTGCGCGGAGCGCTCCACGGTAAGACGGCGACACCGGCGACCGCGAGAGCGAAGGCGATGCTTCCGAGGAGCCGGTCGCGCAGCACTCCGAGCATGATGTGAAATTCGGCGAGCTTGGTCGCGAGCGCGCCGGCGCTCGTAAGCGCGTCGTGGAGCGACGGAAGGACATGAAGCCGGGTAATTCCGCTCGCCCAATGCCACTGCGCGTGGGAGTCGACCGCGCGATCGTAGATCGCCAGCACGAGGAGCGGCACGATCAAGGCGACGGTAGCCGATAGAGGCTGAAGCCTTATGCCGCTGCGCGCGCGATCGACGCCCATCGCGATCAGCGGAACGAGCGCGAGCACGGCAACCGGTTTGGCAAGATACGCAAGCGACAGAAGCGCGGTCACCCACACCGTGGACTTTGCCGTGAGGCGTTCGTCCTCGACGAAGTAATGCGCCGCCGCAAAGAGTGCCGCCGTCAAGAAGAACGCCATCGCCGCGTCCGGCATGAAGGTACGGCCATAATAGACGCTTCCCGGAAAGACGGCGTAGAAGTAGGCGGCGGTGAGCCCCGCGATTCTGCTGTGGAAGAGCCAGCGCCCAAAAAACGCAACGGTCGCGACGGTTGCGAGACTGAACGCTACGGCAATTAAGCGTCCGAAAATCGCGTGAATCCCGAAGACTTTGTAGAGCGTTGCGGCGAGAAACGGTACGATCTGCAGCTCGAGCTCGACGTAGTTCGGGGGCGGTCCATTGTACATCGTTTGGGGAAAGAGAATATTGTAGCGAAGCCGTGCGAAGTTTCGCGCGATCGCGGCAG
>DATASC010000060.1:0-6656 GCA_036269355.1 Candidatus Cybelea sp.
AACGTTGCGCTGCTCGTATCGCCGCAGCTTCCGCGCGAGCGCGGCGCTGCGCGGGCCGGGAACGGTCACGTTTCGTCGCCGATCCAGCGGACGAAGTCCGCGATGCGCGCTCTGCCTCCGTGAAAGGCACCTAGCGGCGGCGACTGCAGCGCACCGAAGGGCACGATACGCGCGGCTTTCGCCCGGAGCGCGAGCTCTACGACGTCGTCGCGTGCTCCGGCGACTGCAAGTCCTTCGAGGGTGATGCCGTGGCGTTCGAGGTATTCGGCTGCGTTCGCCGGCTCGTCGACGCAGCGAACGCCGATCGTCTGTGCCAGAAAGAGCGGCGGTTCTTCGTTCGGCGGATCGAGTACCACCAGATACGGCGCTGCTGGATCGGCGGGAAGCGCTGCGCTTTCTCGACGGAACGTGGCGAGCTCGCGCGCTATCGCGCGGCGCGAGGCCGCTTGCGACTTGGGTGCGGGAACGAACTCCCGCACCGCGGCGCTCAACGCTTCTTCGAGGAGTTGCGCGAAGGCGGCGGCGCTAACGGCGCCGCCGCCTTCGACGAACAGCGCGTGCAGGGAGAGGCAGCCTTCGGTTTCGTAGAGCGTCAAATCGAGGGCAGCGCCGCGAGCAATTTCCCGCGCCGCCTCTTCGTCGCGGAGCGCTTCGCGCGTGACGTATCCGGCGCTCGCTTTCGATCCGTGGGCGATGAACCGGACGCCGCCGTCGAGCGTCGTCGCAATCTGCGCGAGCGTCGCGTCGTCGCCGAACGCGACGACCACATCGTAACGGGAAAGATCGGCGGCGCGTCCTGCGCCGGACCAAGTCTGAGCCGACGCGTGGTCGCGCAGCGCGGGCAGCTGCTCGGCGATGGTGGAGAGAAACGCAGCGACGAGATGGTCGTCGCGATCCTTGACGAGCGTCTCGCATTTTGCACAGAGCGCGAAGATGGCCGGAACGATCGCGACGCCGACGGTCGTCCGGCTCGATACGATACAGACGGAGCCGATCGAAACGGCGCGCGCCCGCGGACGCCCGTCGCGCCTAACGAAATGGTCGAGCACGTCGAGCGATCCGAGCTCGTCGGCAATAACGGCTTCGATGGCGTCGCTGCGCAGGGCATCGAAGAGCCGGTCGAGAGCATAGTCGACGCTTGCTAGCGAGTAACCGGTTCGCGCTCCGACGGCGTCCCGCGCACGAAGCCGCGGTTCGAATGCCGCGTCGCGCCACCGCGCGGCAGCAGCGTCGATGGCCGCAACGATCTCGCGCACGGGGCTCTTAATCATCGCTTCATCTCTTCAGGAACGCGAAGAGCGACTCCCCGAGGTTCCGAGGTCCGCCGCGGCAAAGGGACGCGTAATGCAGAGTGGCTGGTTCGCGCGCCTCTTCTTTGCGGTTGTTGGCGTTCTGGCAGTAGCCGGCCTCGTGAGTGGTACGGCGTGCACGCGTTGGGGACAGCCGGGACCGGTGACGCCGACCGTTGGCCCGCTTCCGGCCATTTGGGTCGATCCCGTTCATGGCAGCGACTCGACCGGAAACGGGAATGAGAGCAAACCGTACAGGACGCTAACGAAAGCGCTTGCCGTGTTTGAATCGGCCAAACAAGTGACGAGCCAGTTCCTGATCAACCTCGAGCCGGGCAGCTACACCGCCGCCAACGGAGAGATCTTCCCGATCGTCATTCCGAAGAGCGTCGCGCTCAAAGGGATGAACTACGGTCACGGGCCGCAGAGCGGCGTATTCATCAACGGCGTGGGAGAGGATACGATCTTTGAGAAGCTCGTGCACGCTTCGCCGCACACGGCATTTACGACGCTCGAAGCGCTGCCGCCGGCCCTCGTCGGCATCAGCGACATGTACGTCGGCACCACGAATCTCACGCTCCCCGGCTCGAACGCGTTTTACGCCTCGTTCGACACGTTAACGTCCCTTAGCGCGTCCGACACGACCTTCGGTGTCGGAAGGGTATTGACGATGCACAACGTCGACGGCATCCTCGTTACGGGTGGCACGCTCGATTGCACCTCTTGCACGATTCACGGAAGTAACTTTGGCGTCGGTGCGTTTACGGCGCCCCTGCCGACGTCGACGCCGATGCCGACGACCTCTCCCTCGCCGTACAGCTCGGGCCCGACCATCACGCTCTCACATGGAGATACCGACAGCACGATCGGCGCCAAGGTCGCCGACATTATTACCGACGGTAGCGTCAACGTCAACGTCTCGGGCGAAATGTTCGAGAGCGGTCAGGTCGCGTTCTCCGATGCGCTCGCGGCTATAATCCCGGTGCCTACCCGCGGTGCGGTCGATTTCGGAGGTGGAGCGCTGCAATCGACCGGTTTGAACAACTTCATCGGCGCGCGCGATACGGAGATAGCCATCAAGCGCCGCGGCGAAACGGTCTATGCGCTCGACGATACGTGGAACCCCAACCAGCAAGGCGCGACGCGCCATGGACAGTATGTCCGCAAGAAAAGCTTCGATGCGGGTGCCGCCGGTAAGAACGTGACGATCGTTCACGACGCAGTCGGCTCCACGGTAACCGTCGGGCCGGCGACGGTGCCGACGCCGTCGCCGACGATCGGACCGACACCGACGCCGACGCCCACGTAGGGCAAGCCGTTCCGCACCCGTGATCGATACGCTCAAGCAGATATTTGCGGCGAAGGCCGCGGCTCTCGAGCAAGAGGAGGCTCGGGAACCGTACGAACTATTGCGCGCGCGGGCGCTCGATCGTGCGGGTCAACGGCGAGGGTTTCTCGCGGCGCTCGAAGCGGCTTCGGGCGGCGCGATCGTCGCCGAAATCAAGCGCGCGTCGCCGTCGAGCGGTCTGATCGCCCGCAGCTTCGATCCCGTGGCGATCGCGCGCATCTACGATGCGGCCGGCGCCGACGCGATCAGCGTAATCACGGAGCGAGATCACTTTCTCGGCGAACTCTCGTATCTCGACGAAGTGCGCGCAGCGACGTCGCGCCCGCTGTTGCGAAAGGATTTCATGTGGACGCGGTATCAGATCGCGCAATCGGCCGCGTACGGCGCGGATTGCGTGCTCTTGATCGTCGCGGGCATGGACGACGGCGCGTTGCGCGACACGATCGACGAGGCCGCTACCTACGCGCTCGACGTTCTCGCCGAGGCGCACGACGAGGACGAACTATGCCGTGCGATCGCGGCCGGCGCGCGGCTCGTCGGAGTGAACAACCGCAACCTGCGAACGCTCGAGACCGACCTCGCCGTCAGCGATCATCTGTTACCGAAAGTACCGGAGGGAGTCTTTGCCGTCAGCGAGAGCGGTATGCGGGACGCATCCGACGTAGCGCGTCTGCGCGTCGCGGGCGCTCGCGGTTTTCTCGTCGGCGAAGCGCTGATGCGCAGCGAGGATCCGGCGTCGTTGATAGCGGCTCTTCGCAGGGGAGCGTGCGGCGCGGTGGGCGCCTCGCTATAGCAGAAAGTAGAGACTCGTTCCCACGACGGTGCCCAACACCGACACCAAAGCGGGCGCGTTGCGGTGACCCAGCGACGAAGCTGCCAACCCGCCCAGGCCGATTCCCACGATTCCCGTCCCGGGGTAGATCTCACCGTGCTGCAGGTAACAGGTGAGGAGAACCCCCGCGAGACCGAAGAGGAAGACGATTAGCGGGGTTTGGCGCCGATCGAGCGCCGTCGCGATCAGCAGCAGAATGACGATCGCGAGCAGCGCGTGCAGCGGCGCAAGCGGCTCCCCCGCCATGCCGAGCCCCAGAAAAAATGCCGCAATCGCAACCGCGAGTAGCTGCGTCATGCCCTCGCTTTCTCTCCGGCGAGACGACGCTCCGCTCGAAGACGCGGCGAACGGCGTCTGGTAGTATAGCGGCATGACGACGACTGCGACGAAACCGACCCTGAACGTATCACCCTTTGCGAACGAGAGAGTCAAGGACTTTCGCGACCCCGCCGATGGCGCCGCGATGAAGGAGGCACTCGCGGGCGTCAGTCGGGAGCTGGGCAAGCATTACCCGCTGGTGATCGGCGGGCGAAAGATCGAAACCGAGAAGAAGATTCGATCGCTCAATCCGGCCGATCCGAACGAGGTCGTCGGTCTGACGAGCTCGGCGTCGAAGGAGCAAGCGGCCGAGGCAATCGACGCGGCGGCGCGCGCCTTCGAATCGTGGCGCCAGCTATCGCTTCCCGAGCGAGCCGCTTACATCTTTAAGGCGGCTGCGCTGCTGCGCGAGCGGCGCTTCTCGTACGACGCGCTGCTGGTCTTAGAGGTTGGAAAGAGCTGGCCGGAGGCGGACGGCGACATCGCGGAGGCGATCGACTTCTTGGAGTTCTACGCTCGCGAAGCCCTTCGCTACGCGCAGGCGCAGCCTGTAGTTCCAATCGAAGGCGAGCGCAACGAGCTCGTTTACATCCCGCTCGGCGTCGGGGCAGTCATCCCGCCCTGGAACTTTGCGGGTGCAATCATGATCGGGATGACGGGCGCGGCAATCGTCTGCGGCAACACCGTCGTGCTTAAGCCGTCGAGCGATTCAGCAATCATCGCGGCGTGGTTCGTCGACCTGCTTGCCGAAGCGGGCGTACCGCCGGGTGTCGTTAACTTCGTCCCCGGATCGGGAAGTGAGATCGGCGATTTGATCGTGACACACCCGCAGATTCGCTTTATCTCGTTCACCGGCTCGAAAGAGGTCGGTCTGCGCATCAACGAGCTCGCCGCGAAGCCGCAGCGAGGACAGAAGTGGATCAAACGCGTTGTGGCGGAGATGGGTGGAAAGGATTCGATCATCGTCGCGGGTGATGCCGACGTCGATGCGGCGGTCGAGGGCGTAGCGCTCTCTGCATTCGGCTTCCAGGGCCAGAAGTGTTCGGCGTGCTCGCGCGCGATTGTGGAAGAAGGCGTCTACGACGAGTTCATCGAGAAGCTCCGGCGGCGAGTCGCAACGATCTCGGTCGGGGATCCACGCGACCTCGGCAACTTCATGGGTCCGGTGGTGAACGAAGCGGCGCTGAGGTCGATCTTGGGCTACATCGAGACCGGCAAAACCGAGGGGCGCGTGATCGCCGGCGGCAATCGCGTCGGAGAGCGGGGCTACTTTTTGGAGCCGACGGTCATCGCCGACGTCGATCCGAAGGCAACCATCGCGCAGGAAGAGATCTTCGGCCCGGTGCTCGCCGTAATCAAGGCCAAGAACTTCGAAGACGCCCTCCAGATCGCGAACAACACCGAGTTTGGTTTGACCGGCTCGCTCTACAGCAGCGACGAGAAGAAGATCGAACGCGCCCGCGACGAGTTCTTCGTCGGGAACCTTTACTTCAACCGGAAGAGCACGGGTGCAATGGTCGGCGTCCATCCCTTTGGCGGCTTCAACATGTCCGGCACCGACAGCAAGGCCGGCGGCCGAGATTATCTGCTACTCTTCATGCAAGCCAAGACGATCTCCCGAAAAGTCTAGGTTCAGCGTGGGCGTCTCAGCGATACGCTCGAACTCGGACACATTCGTCGCGCGCCATCGTGGCGCGCTCCTATCGGCTGCCTCGCGCCTCTCGCCCTCCCTAGCTCCGGCGCTCGGTCAGACGGTCCTCGTTCGAGCGTATCGCCTGAGACGCCCACGCCTACCGAGGCATTTCGCGGTAGCAGATCTCGAGTTTGTTGCCGTCGGGGTCCTCGAAGAAGCAGGCGTAGTAGAACGGGCGATATTCGTCGCAGACGTGGGGGGCCTCGAAATTGAGGGCGCCGGCGGCCTGAGCAAGCCCGGCAAGACGATCGACATCGGAGCGCGAGGTGGCCCGAAGGGCGATTCGGGATCCGTTCGGCCGGTGGTCTGGTTTGAGGTCGAGCCCGAAGAAAGGAGCGGCTCGGTCGTCACCTGAGGCGTAGTAGCAGATGGAGTCCGAATCCTCGACGACGTTCGTGAAACCCATCGCCGGGAGTAGGGTGTTGTAGAGCGAGCGTACCTTAGCAAGGTCGCTGACCCGCAGATCGACGTGATCGAAGAGCATGGGCGATCTCCTGGGCGGCTACGAGGGGCCGGCGCGGCAAAGCCAGCCGGGGCGACCCTCGTCAAAAGTATTTCTTGACAGTCCATATTGGCGGCGATATGATAGCCGTCGGCCCTGACGAACGGGCGTCCCCGCAAAGTCGGTGGATTCGCCCAAAGGTCGTCGTGGGCTTTCGTTCGCTCCTTGAAAACTGAACAGTGCAGCAGCGCAAAAGTCTGTGGGTCTCCGACGCTTAAGACAACGTCATTTGGCAATGTCTTTTGGGTCGCGAGATTTCGTACAATCATAGAGATTAGAGCCAAATCGAAGGCTCCATAGTTTTATTATGGAGAGTTTGATCCTGGCTCAGGACTAACGCTGGCGGCGTGCCTAACACATGCAAGTCGAACGAGGTAGCAATACCTAGTGGCAGACGGGTGAGTAACACGTGGTCAACCTGCCTTTGTGTGGGGGATAACTAGTCGAAAGGTTAGCTAATACCGCATACGATCGTTTCGGGGCATCCCGAGACGATGAAAGGAGCAATTCGCACAAAGAGGGGACTGCGTCCCATTAGTTAGTTGGTGGGGTAACGGCCTACCAAGACTCCGATGGGTAGCTGGCTTGAGAGAGCGACCAGCCACACTGGAACTGAGACACGGTCCAGACTCCTACGGGAGGCAGCAGTGAGGAATTTTCCGCAATGGGCGAAA
>DATASC010000061.1:0-7345 GCA_036269355.1 Candidatus Cybelea sp.
GAGGCCGTGGCCGCTTCGACGATGAAGCCGGCATAGGCATTTCCCTTCGCCTCGAGCGCCGTATATGCGACCTCCAACGTGTTCAGGTCTGCGGCACCAAGCGACTGTTTTTGCGCCGCTACCAACGCCGTTGCCTGATCGCGACCCGCGGTGAACGGCGCCAAGGCCGACTTTACTTGAGCCGTGGCATCGGGCGCCTTGTGGTTGCACCCCGCCAACAGCGCGGCAACGCACAAGACCCCTAAAATTCTATTGAGCGACATGCCGCCTTTTTACCCGCTACTCAATGCGGGTACACAGACTCCATGTCGGAGCGTCGCCGGAAAGCGCGTCCATTTCGTGCAGGGCTTACTCTGGCGGCGCTCGGCGTGGTCTTCGGTGACATCGGCACAAGCCCGCTCTATGCCTTTCACCAATGCTTTAGCGGCATACTCAAAATAGCGCCCACGCACGAAAACGTGCTTGGAGTGCTGAGCCTGATTCTTTGGTCGCTCATCCTCATCGTCTTCGTTTGGTACGTCGGCATCGTCATGCGCGTCTCGCATCACGGAGAAGGCGGCATTTTGGCGTTGCTCGCGCTGATTCTGCCGCCCGTCAAGCGCGGAGTGCTGCCGCGAGCTACCATCCTCACCTTCCTCGTAATCTTGGGCGCGGGCATGCTTTTCGGCGACGGCATCATCACACCGGCGATCTCGGTCGTATCGGCAGTTGAAGGGCTCGGGGTCGCGACGACAACCGCGCAAGCGCTCATCGTGCCGCTCTCAGCGATTATTCTTGCTGGGCTCTTCCTCGTTCAGAGCCGGGGCACGCAGCGAATCGGAACGATCTTCGGGCCGGTCATGCTCCTGTGGTTCGCCGCAATCGCCGTGGTCGGCGTACTGGGAGTCGCTCGCTATCCGGCCGTACTGTGGGCCTTCAACCCGTACCACGCGCTCGGATTTCTTTTCCGAAACGGACCGGCTGCCGTGCTCATATTCGGCGCCGTCGTTCTTTGCGTCTCCGGCGTCGAGGCGCTCTACGCCGACATGTCGCATTTCGGACGCGCGCCGATTGCCGCAGCGTGGACCGCGCTGGTCTTTCCGGCGTTGGCGCTGAACTACATCGGTCAGGGGGCGATCGTGCTCCTCGATCCGCACGCGCTCGCCAATCCGTTCTACATGCTCGTGCCCGCTATGCTGCTTTATCCGATGGTGGCGCTCGCAACGGCGGCAACGATTATCGCGTCGCAGGCCCTCATCTCGGGAGTCTATACCCTTACGAAGCAGGCGATCAGTCTTGGGTTCATTCCGCGCATGCGCGTCGTCTACACGTCGGTGGCGCATCGCGGCCAAGTCTACGTTCCGTTCGTGAACCGTTTGCTCGCCGTAGCCTGCATCGCGCTGGTCGTCACGTTCCAGAGCTCTGCGCGCTTGGCCAGTGCCTACGGCCTTGCGGTATCCGTCACCATGATCGTGACGGCGATCGCCTATTTCGAGGTCGTCCGGACGAAGTTTCGCTGGAGCATCCCCCGCGCGGCGGCAACCGTCGCGCCGTTTCTACTACTCGAAAGCCTGTTCGTCGTCGGCGGTTTGCCGAAGATTGCCGAAGGCGGATGGATCCCGCTCGCAATCAGCGCCGTGGTCTTTTTGATCGCGAGCACGTGGCGATTCGGACGGCGCCGCGTCGCCCTCGTTCAAATCGAGCAAACGCAGCCCGTCAAAGCCTTCTTACGCGACGTCCAGGGCCGTCTGGGCGTCCCCTACCAAGGGACGGCGGTCTTTCTCACCGGCGATCCCGAAGGCGTTCCATTCGTCTTGCGCCACCATTTGGTGAGGACGCATAGCATCGACGAAAGGATCGTGCTTCTGACGATTATTCCCACAACCGATCCCTTCGTCCATGCCGACACGCGCGTGTCCGTCGAGCGCCTCTCCGAAGGTCTCGTGCGCGTTACCGCCGCTTTCGGCTTCATGGAGCAGCTCGACATCCAGCGGGTGATCAACGCGTGCGCGGCTCACGGCCTCCACATCGGGGGCGCCGACACGACCTACTACAGCGCCGATCCCCAGATCGTCGCCCAAGACACGCGAATATGGCAGAGCTGGCGCCGTTCGCTCTTCGTCGTATTGAAGCGTAACGCTCGTTCCGTGACGTCGAGCCTCGGCATTCCTCCCGATGCGCACGCGAAGCTCGGCATCGAGGTGCCGATGTAGTGAGTCATGGCCTCGATATGACATCGATCTCCGGCCATGATTCCGGCCACGATTCCGGCAATGGCAACGCCGGCGCTCCTCGTGGATACGTACCGCGCGGAAAGCGTACGCGAAAATTCTTGCAGAGCAGCGCCAGGTATTCGAAATCCTCCCACATTCGATACCCCAGCATGGTGCGGCTGCTCGCAATGAAAGGTGCGAGGGTATCCCAGCACATTACGACCGGATAGTAAAACAGGTCGCATGCTAGATCGTGGTCCACGATGCCGTGTTTCACAAGGGGCGCGATCGCCGAATCCAAGAAGTTGCCGACCTCTCCGACCAACTTTCCTTCGCTGGAGTTCCGATCGAGCAGGCGCACTCGAAAGGCCGAATCGTTCATCTTTTGCGGCAACTCAAAACGAATGAATCGTATCGCTTCCTGAAAATCCGTAGTCTCCATACTGTGCCGGAGCTCGGTGAAGACCGCGATTTGATTGCTATTGCGCAGGTGCCGCACCTGGATGAGGGTCACGACTGCGGTCGCGCCGATCACTACGAACGTCGCCACCGATGCGACGGCGGCCACCCACTCCGGACTCATGGGCTCCGATTCTGACGTGCCCCAATGCCGCCCTTCGGATCTAAAGGCCCGTGCGGTTAGCGCACCGCCTTAAAATTCACACACTTATTCACACACTGTCGCCTGTATGAAGCGCGGGCGTCCTCCAGATGGGTAGCCTAGACGCAAGCGCGTCTCCCCACGCGCCTGCCAATCCGTAAGTAAGGAGCCCGCAAATGAACAAGTCTCTCCTGTTTGCTGCCATGGCCGCCGGAGTCTTCACCGCGGCGTGCAGCGGAAACGGCGGCTCTCCGTTGCCGCCGAGCATGACCGCGCCGGGATCGGGGGCGTCCGGCCTCCGGACGCCCGAAAAAGCCCCGCCCGGCTGGACCGCCACGGCGACGCGCGCCATTCCGGAAAAAGACCTCGCAGGCGGCGCATCCGCCAAAGGTGATGCCCTGCCGAACCTCAAGCCGCTGCACGTCGTCGTCGGTCTCTACATGCGCAATCCCGCCGGCGCGCGGGAGCTGGTCGCGAGCCAATACAGCCCCGGCCATGCCTCCTATCGCAAGTGGCTCTCGCCGGGGGAGTTCACCGCGATGTACAATCCCACGGCCGCTCAAGCCGAATCCGTCGCATCGTATCTCCGGCAGCAAGGATTCACGAAGGTCAAGATCGACTCGAATCGTTTGATCGTTAGCGGTTTCGCTTCCGCGTCGCGCGCTGAGACGGCATTCCACACCTCGATCCGCGGCACGGTCGCGAACGGGACCGCCGTCTACGGCAACGTCACTCCGGCGTTCGTTCCGGCGAAGTTCCACGGACTAGTTGCGGCAGTGCTCGGACTGTCGAACGCGTACCAAATGCACGTTCACCTCCTGAAGTCGCAGCACATGAGGCCGATGACCGCCGGCACGCCGCCGCCCTGTTTGGAAGTCGTGAACGGCATCTGCATCGGCGGCGAATACGGTCCGTCGCAATACCAAGTCGCGTACGACGTTCCCGCCAAGCTGCACACCGGCGCGAAGACCGCGGTCGCGGTTATGGCCGAAGGCGACGTAACGCAGGTAGAAAAAGATCTGCGCACCGCCGAGAAGTTCTGGGCGCTTCCGCACGTGCCGTACTCCGTCGTGCCGGTGGGCTCGCCCAGCACCGATACGTCGGGCCTCGACGAGTGGGATCTCGACACGCAGATCTCGACCGGCATGGCCGAACGCGTATCGCAGCTCTACGTGTACGACACGACCTCGCTCGGCGACTCCGACATCACGCTCGAATACAGCAAGTGGGTCAACGACAACCTCACTCAGGCCGGCAACTCGTCCTTCGGCGAAGCGGAAAGCTTCGCGTACACCGATGGATCGATGACGCTCGACGATCAGTTGTTGAATGAGGCGGCAGCTCAGGGACAAACGATGTTCGCCTCGACGGGTGACAACGGCTCCGGATGCCCCGTGCTCCTCGCGACCGGCGCGCCGAACAGTGGAGCGCCCGAAGTATGCTATCCCGCGTCGTCACCGTACGTCGTCGCCGTCGGCGGCACCACCCTCGACACCAACGCGAATGGAACCGGGCCCGGCACCTATTACGGTGAGTACGTCTGGACCGGAACCGGCGGCGGCTACAGCGCCTTCGAATCGCCGCCGTACTGGCAAAAGAACGGCATCTGTGCTGCCTGCACCTCGGCGGGCGTGCGCGCGATTGCCGACATCGCGATGTGCGGCGACAACAACGGCTGCCCGATGGACGTTTTCGTCAACGCAACGCAGGAAGGCGTTGGCGGAACGAGCCTCTCGTCGCCGATGTCGATGGGGATCTGGGCGCGTCTTGAAACGCGCTTCCACAACAACCTAGGGTTCGCCGCACCCGTTTACTACGGCGTGTACGGCTACTACGAACCGTGTCCGATGGGCTCCACGACGTGCGTGCCCTCGGGCGAGCCGGGCGACGACACGTCCGCTGTGCCTCCGGACACCACCGCGCCGATCGGCGGATTCCACGACATCCTCTACGGCAGCAACGGCATCCCGAACTCGGCCGCGCCGGGTTGGGACGTGCCCTCGGGCCTCGGCACCTTCGACTTCAGCGTGATGCTCACCGACCTCAAGAACTCCATCTTCTAGAACTCCTACGATCGGAACGGCAAGTGAGGGGGCGGTTTTTGAAGGGGAACCGCCTCCTCTTCCTCGCGCCCGCGGGGCATCGCAACAAACTCGTAGAACCTCTCGCCATGTTTAGCTTCACCGCTCGACCATTTCTTTGTTGGCTCGCGTTCGGCATCGTAGCGAGCGCATGCTCGGGCGGCTCGGTCGGTGCTCCGGCGACGGCGTCGATCGCATCGGCGCCCGCGCACGCGCTGCCTGCAGCGCATCTTTACGGCAACGACTTTATGTATTCGTCGCAACCGTCGGGAAACGAAGTTGACGTCTATAAGCGCAAGCGCAGAAGTCCCACGCTGACGCAATACGAGACGCTTACCTCGGGCCTCTCCGCTCCAATGGGCATGGTCGCGACGCCGGCGGGGATACTCTACGTCGCAAACTCCGGCGATTCGAACGTCCTAGTCTATCGCACCGCACGCCGCGGACCGCAAGGTCCGGTTGCGACGCTCGACGACGTGGGAGAGTTTCCGGTCAACGTCGCCGCCACTCCCAAAGGGCGCGTCGTCGCCGTCTCAAACGCCGGCACCACCGGAGGCGGCGCGGGAAGCGTGAGCGTGTACCTAAACCATCAGAGCGAACCGTCGCGCAACTTGAGGTTCGGAAGCGACACCCTACAAGGCGAAGGCATCGCCATCGACTCGAGCGGAAACTGCTATTGGAGCTTCAACGACCCGGCCACGCGCACCGGATCGATCGTCGAGTACTCTCGTTGCAAAGGAACCGCGACTCCGCTCGTCTCCGGATTGCTCAAGGCCGGGGGCCTCGCCTTCGATCGAAACCAAAATCTCTACTACGTCGATCAGGTGGCGGGAATCTACAAGTGCAGCGGCATCGCGTCGTGCGCCCTCGTTACGCAGGTCGGATGTCCCGGCTGCCTCGTCGCGCCGGCAAACGTCAACTTCGACAATAGCGATCCGCAGAATCTTTGGGTGTCCGACGCCGCCGGTTACATCGACGCCGTCAGCCTCACTGGTACGATAGAGTATCAGTTGAGCGTGCTGGGTGGGCCTACCAATCCGCCGATCGGAATCGCACCCGCGCCCGGAAGCTGAGCTGGAGGCCAACGAGCTGGCCGTCCTGCTCAAGAGATTTCGCGCGCAGGCCGGCCTTTCGCAGCAGACGCTCGCAGACCGCGCACTCGTCAGCATGCAGGCGATCAGCGCGCTCGAGCGCGGCTATCGTAAAGCGCCATATCGCGCGACGCTCGATCGAATCGCCGATGCGCTCGCACTAACGCCTGAAGCGAGACGAGAACTCGAAGATTCGGTCCGCCGTTCGCGCGCGGCGCGCCCAGCCGAGGCCGACGTCACGCCGCAGCACAACCTCCCGCGCCAGCTCACGTCGTTCGTCGGACGCGACGACGTCGTCCGCGAGATAACCGATCTCGTCGAGAACGCACCGCTCGTCAGCATCGTCGGAACCGGCGGTGCCGGGAAGACTCGTGCCGCAATCGAGGTCGGGATGCGATCGCGCAAGCGCTTCCCGCACGGCGTCTGGTACGTCGAACTCGCGCCGCTGAACGATGCAAGCCTTCTGCCGCGCGCCGTGGCCGCCGCGCTCCACGTCCAGGAGTCTTCGAGCCGCCCGCTCGTCGATACGCTCGTCGCCTTCCTTGCACGAAAGCGTCTGCTGCTGATTCTCGACAACTGCGAGCACGTGATTTCTGAAGCGCGCGCCTTGGCGGGAACGTTGCTGCGCGATTCTCCCGGCGTCTCCTTGTTGGCGACCACTCGCGAACCGCTGAACGTTACGGGCGAGCGAGCTTATCGCATACCCTCCCTCGCCGTACCCGCGCATGCCACGTCGCCGGAAGAGGCCACGACGTATGGCGCCGTCGCCCTCTTCGCCGATCGCGTCCGCGCGGCCGATTCGCGTTTCGAGCTGACCGAGGAGAACCTGCACTCCGTCGTCGAGATCTGTCGCCGGCTCGACGGCCTGCCGCTCGCGATCGAGCTCGCCGCCGCGCGTGCGAGCGTTCTTTCTACCGGCGAGATTTGCGAAAATCTCGATCGCGTCTTCGACGTCCTGACGGGCGAAAACCGCGCGTCGGTACCGCGGCAAAAAACGATGCGTGCGGTGATCGATTGGAGCTACGCGCTGCTCTCGACGCAGGCACAGCTGCTCTTCGATCGCCTCGCGGTCTTCGCCGGAGGATTCACGCGCAGCACCGCGACGACGGTCTGTTCCGGCGAAACCATTCCCGATCAAGACGTGCTCGAGTTGCTTTCGTCGCTGATCGCGCAATCGCTGGTCATGGTGGAGTTCGCCCACGGCACCGCGCGCTATCATTTGCTCGAAGCTACCCGGCAATACGCGCTGGAAAAACTCGATGAACGCGGCGAACGAAACGCATTGCAGCACCGCCATACGGTCGGGCTCCTCGGCGTCGCGACGCGCCTCGATCGCATTTGGTACGAGGCGGCGGAGCGTTCGTGGTTTCGCGAGGCGCA
>DATASC010000062.1:0-22920 GCA_036269355.1 Candidatus Cybelea sp.
GCGTACATCGTCGGCGCGTACTGGTTTACGGCATCAACTTCGTTCGCGAATCCCGCGGTGACGATCGCGCGCTCGCTCAGCGATACGTTTGCGGGGATCGCGCCGCGAGACGTGGTGCCGTTCATCGTGATCGAGCTGCTCGGAGCGCTCGCGGCAACGGTCCTGTTCACCTGGCTTTCGCCGGAGCGTCTCGCACCCGAAGATGTCCTTATCTCTCATCAACCGGCGAAGGAGTTGTCGCACCCATGAAGCGACCGGTCTTATTTGTCTGCGTTCAAAATTCGGCGCGGAGTCAGATGGCAGAGGCCTTTCTCAACGCGATTTGCCCGGAAGACTTCGCAGCGGAGAGTGCGGGCCTCGAGCCCGGCGATCTGAATCCGATTGCCGTGGCGGCCATGGCTGAGGTTGGAATCGACATTTCGAAAAACGAAACCAAAGGCGTTTTCGATCTCAAACACGAGAAGGACTACTCGTACGTGATTACGGTGTGCGATGCGGCCAGTGCAGAGCGATGTCCGGTCTTTCCGGGAGGTGCTCGCCGGCTGCATTGGAGCTTGGCGGATCCGGCAGCCCTCGAAGGCACGTGGGACGATCGCCTGGCGCGGACCCGGCAAATTCGCGACCAAATTCGAGCGCGAGTTGAAGCATGGTGCGCGGAGATCTGCACGACCCCTCCCGCACGGGCGTAGAATCTACCGGATACGTTAAAATCGAGGGGTGACGCTACGCGGAACGGAAGCCATAACTTTTCCGCATTGAGCGGCGCTCGGAGGTGCATCGTGCGTATTCTTACATTGATTGCTTGCTCAGTTCTCGTCGTTGGTTGTTCCGGGATCGGCGAACGCGGAGCGCTGCCCGCCGGCTCGGCGGCCGGCGTGGCGTCGCAAGCTGCGCCCGACAGTGCGAATCTGGTTACGCTCTACAGCTTTAAAGGAAAGCAGAGCGGCGGAGAGCCGCACGATGCACTCGTTAACGTCAAAGGGACGCTCTACGGAACGACCTCGTCGTACGGCGCCGGCTACGGCACGGTCTTCGCCATCAGCCCGCTCGGCAAGTTCCGCACCGTCCACGAGTTCGACGGAACTCCCGACGGTGCGTATCCGCTTGCAGGCTTGGTCGAACTGAACGGACAGCTCTACGGTACGACGTCGGCTGGCGGCGTTCACGGTGGCGGCACCGTCTATTCCATCAGCCCTGCTGGGGTCGAACACGTCGTCTACAACTTCGGCAAGACCGGTGACGGCGCCGATCCCGAGTCGCGGCTGCTCGCCGAAAATGGAGTTCTTTACGGAACGACGCGTCAGGGCGGCAGGCACGAGCGCGGCACCGTCTTTGCGGTGACTCAGGAAGGACAGGAAAACGTAATCCATAGCTTCGCCGGCGCTCCGACCGATGGCGGGCATCCCGGCGGCGGCCTCGTTCGCGTTAACAACTGGCTCTACGGCGTAACGCTCGCTGGCGGTAAGACGGAATCGGGCGGCAGCGTCTATCGGATCGACGCGTTCGGCCAAGAGAAAGTCTTGCACAGCTTCGCCGTCACGCGCGGCGACGGAAAAGGTCCGAACGGAACGCTGCTCTATGACGATGGCGTTCTCTTCGGCACGACGCGAGGCGGTGGCAGTCACGGCCGCGGTACGATTTATGAGATGACGACGAAGGGCCACGAACTCGTGATTCACAGTTTCGGTTCAGACCTCGACGGTGCGTTTCCCGATTCGGGCTTAGCACTCGACAACGGGCAGCTCTACGGCACGACGACCGGCGGCGGCTTTAGCCCAAAACGCGCCAACCAATGCATCTCGTCCGGTGACGTTCGGCCCGATGGTTACTATCGTTGTGGTACGATTTTCCGCACCGACGAATTCGGAACCGAAAAGGTCGTTTATCGCTTCCGTGGCGATCCGAACGGCGCGAATCCCGAGGCTGGACTGCGCGACGTCGGCGGCGTGCTCTATGGAACGACCTTCTGGGGCGGCAGCGCCAACTACTACGGCACCGTTTTCCGCGTAATCCCGTAGGAGCGACGCTGCTCGATCTTTGGTGACTTAACGGAAAGGGATAATAGCCGCTTAAGAATCGCTTGTTAGATTAGGCTTTGATGATCTTCGATGAGGAGAAGATCGAAAGCTTGATCGCGCAGAGCCGGCTCGCCGAGGCTTCGGCCGAACTCGCCCTCGCGCGGGGAGCGTATCGCGAGCGGGCCGCGATATGTGCGCTCACCGGTGACGATCGCGGTTTGGCGCGATTCGTCGATGCAGATCTACTCGGATGCCGGACGAGCGCCGACGTCGCAGAGTATTACGGAAGGACCGATCTCGAACCGGGACCGGAAGATCACCTCGTCGCCGGGGTCGTACTGTCGTGGGCGCCGGGTGGTGTCGCCGCTTTCGATTCGCTGCGCGCCGCACACGACCGAGCGCTGGCGCAGCGGCGCTTCCACCTTGCGGTAGCGGCGCGCGAGCGGCTGGCGCATCACGCGCTGCTCTATGGTGACGTGAGTCTCGCGCGCGCGTCTATAGACGAAGCGATCGCTCTTGCCGAAGCCCACGCCTTTACAAGCTGGCTCGTGCGTTCGCTCGCGGCCGCTGCCGGCTTGGCGCTCGATGCCGGCGATCTCGATCGCGCCGGCGACTTTCTCGCACGTGGTCGCGCGGCCGCTCGATCGCCGGAGGAACTCGCACTTTTTGCCGCGACCGGCGCGCAGCTCGCGGTCGAGCTCAACGACGATACGGCCGTCTCCGAGTGGGCTTCCGAGGAAATGCTCGAAACGGCGCTGTGCTGCGAGCTTTCGGAGCCCGCGCTGGCGGCGACGGTCGCCGCGCTAATCGCCTCGCGAACCCCGGCTACCGGTGCACCGGTCGCGCTCGCTTTACGCCGCGCGCTCCTGCAGGCCGACAGCGCGGCGAACGCCGTCGAGCTCTTCGCGACGGCAGCGCAGTACGGCGACCTGGAAGAAGCGCGCTTTGCCGTCGAGGCTTTCGCGGCGGTCGTCGCGCCGGCGAGGCCCTATCTGCACGCGCATCAGCTGCTGGCTCGCGCGCATCTCGGCTCGCGATCGGGCGAGCGCGGCGGCTGGGTTGACAACGCCGGCGACGCCGCGCGCGCCTTCAGCGCGATGGGCTTGCGGCGCTGGACGAACGAAGCGATGCGACTGCTCGTTGCACAGGAGCCGCCCGGCGACCGGCGTGCGCGCGGACGTCCCACGGGCTCCTCCTTGACGGGACGTGAAGAGCAGGTTGCGCAGCTCATTCGCCGAGGAGCCCGCAATCGCGAGGTCGCCGCGGCTTTGCAGATCAGCGAGCATACCGTCGAACGGCACGTCAGCTCGATCCTGGGCCGCCTCGGCCTACGCTCGCGCTGGCAAATCGCCGACACGCAGAAAAACGACGAACATTAAGGTTCTACGAATTTTCTTATGGTTCGATAAAGTCGCGTTGCCGATGCCTTAACGATTCGCCTATTCCCGGGATGCAGCCCTAACCAACTATGCTTAGCATTTTGCTTGAGGAGCTTCGGTAGAACCGATGACTCTTCGTTGCTGCTGGGAGTCGAAATCGAATTTTGATCAAGAGCTTGCTGCGGGTCAAGAAGCGTGTCTTCTTCATGCTGTTCTGCTGCCTGGCCGCATCTCACGCCCGCGTTTTCGCCGAGACCGGCGGAATTATTTCGGGTACGGTTACCGACGACAAGACCCACGCCGCGATCGAGGGAGCTCAAGTCGTTGTCAAGTCGCCGAGCGGTACGTATCGGACGGTGACCGACGCGAAGGGCGCGTTCCGCTTCCTCAGCGTGCTGCCCGACACGTACTCGATCTCGGTGAGCCACAGCGGCTACCTGCCCTACTCCAATACCGTCGTCGTGCTCAACGCCTCGCAGAATGCCGTACCGGTGACGCTCTCCAAGACGCTCAAGATCATCGCCACGACCAAGGCGCGCAGCGCGGGAAGTGCGTTCCAGCACGGCATGACGATCGACACCTACACGGTGACCGGTTCGCAGCTTCAGACGGTAATGGGCAAGGCGTTCAACGCCAATGAAGAGGACCTGCTCCGCAGCCTTCCCTCGGTAACGATCGACAAGACCGGCACCGTCTCGATTCGCGGCGGCTTCGCGTTCGAAGCGGCGTACGAGTTCGAGGGCATCGACTACACCACGCCCGAGCCGAACCTGCAGAACACGCTGCAGAACGTCGCCAACTTCAACCTGCTCAACGGGGTCGGCAGCGTGCAGCTGATTCCCGGTGCGGGCGACGCGACCCACGGCGACACCGGGACCGGTCTCGTGCTGTTCACTGCCAAGAACGGAACCTATCCGACCTACTTTCACGTCGACGCCGAGGCGCTGATGTTTCCGTACCTGCATCAGTTGGGCTTGGAATGGGGATGGGCCGACCCGAAGCAGCACCTTTCGAACTACGCCGGCTTTATCGGCATCCGGCGGGCGTTCCAATACGGCATCAACGGCACCGCGGCGAACACGCTCGGCACGCTCGGCACCAACGCGGCGACGCTCGGCAGCACGATCGATCCGAACTTAGTCTATTACTCCCCGCAGTTTCTAGCGTCCGACGACTTCATCGACAACCTGATCTACCGCTTCGGCAGCAACAACAGTCAGCGGCTGCAGTTCTTCATTCAAGATCAGTCGATCGATCAAACGCTCGACTACGGCGGCTTTCAGTACCTCCCGTACATCTCAGGCGGTACGACCTCGGGTAAGTGCGCTCCCTATCCGATAATCGGTTCGAACGGACTGCCGGTAAACTCGCCGTTCCAGAACTATGCCTGCAACAATCTCATTCCGCTCTTTCCGGGGCAGCCGAATACGTACGCCTTCGTGTCCCAGGCCGACGAGCGCAAGAGTCCGTTTCTCGCCTATAAAGGCGAGTACGACGTGAACCTCGGCAGCACGACGCTCCTGACTGGCCGGTACTGGCGTACGTTCACCGGTCAGGATCAGGTCATGCCCGCGCAGGGCATCTATGCAAATCCGTACGGCGGCACGCGTACGGCGGGTCAGATCGACGGAACGACGCAGATCGGCCAGAAGAACACGCTGAAGTACGGCGGCATCTACGAGTTCGTCGTGCCGTACGGCGATCGTTACGATTTTACGTCGTATACGGCGTTCACGACGCCGTCGAACATCATCACGTATCCGATCACGCATCCGTTCCAGCCGCTGCCGCTGCCCTACACCTACACCGGACTGCTGCCCAACAACAATCCCTTCGCGCCGGCCGGTTTGGAGAAAGATTTCCTATCGCCGAACATCTGCGCGGCGTACGGCAGTGGTGGCGGCTGCGGATATTTGCTCTCCTACTTTCCGCACGGTTTGCGCTTCCCGTTCGAGGAAGACGTTCAGACCGTTACCCAGCAGCAGTACGGCGTCTACCTCCAGGATACGGTCGACATGTCGGATCGCTGGAAGGGCATGGCCGGCCTGCGGCTCGACGGATACAATTTCCAGATTCCCACGCAGGTGGGCGCGCCCGCGACGATTCCCGCGGTCGAGCATCAGCGGCTCTACGAACCGCACTTCGACATCTCGTACATCCCCGATCGGAACGATACGTTTCGCTTCGGTTTTGGCCACACGCTCTCGATACCGCTGCCGAGCTTGATCGGCGCCGACATCAGTCAAGCGCCCTACGCGGCGTTCGCGCGCATTCCGTCGTTCGACAACGAGACCGGAAAAGCGGCGCAATACTGCGGACCGCTGGCCAATCAGACGTGTGGAAACTATGGGGCTCAGCTATATTGGCTGACGCGCGACTATCGTTTCGGCAGTTCGACGCTCGAGGCGCCGCTCGTCGGGGCAACCTTTACCAACATCGACTTTTCGTGGGCGCACGAGTTCAAGGACGGCTCGGCGTTCAAACTGACGCCTTTCTACCGCCGCGGTTATAACGTGATCGAACAGACCGCGCAGATCGTCGGCTTTAACTATCAGAACGGCTCGCCCGTCTTTGGCGACGTGATGTACTCCAACGAGGGCAGCCAAAAAGCTACCGGGATCGAGGCGCTCTACAACAAGGAAGTGCCGCTCGGCCTTTCTTGGCAGATCGGTGCGACCTACATTAGCCAGTTCGGCAACGAACCGCCGGGAACGTTTCTGCAGCCGGCAGCGCTGGCCACCGGCGAGATTTATCGCTCGCCCGATCTATCGCCGTTTCAGCTCAACGCCGCCTTTAACTACAAGAACAGTCATGGCTGGCGCTTCAATCCGGTCATCTACGCGAACTCCGGGTATCCGTACGGTGCAGGCTACTACACCGCCGTTTACTGCAACGGCATCCCGGTGATCGTTCCAAACACGAGCCTCGGCATGTTATATTCCGGCACCCCGGGCTTCATCGATCCGCTCGATCCAGGCACGTGCACGAAGCCGAATATCGCGGCGACGCGCGGCATCGCCGAACGCGGCCTGCCTGGAGGCTTCTATACGACACCCCGTGTCGACGCCGACCTTACCGTAGAGTATCGGCCGCAAACGCGCAGCATCGCGCAGTCGGTCATCGGCTTGCAGATCGTCAACCTCTTTAACGAACTCTACAACGTGCCGGTTTACAACGGCTGCTACGGCGCGCCGGTGACGACAGGCTTGCAGAGCGGAAACGCGCCCTGCACGTACTCGACGGCGCCGTACGCTCCGCCCGACGTATCGGCGCACTCCAATCAGCCCTATCTCACGTATCCGAACGAACAGCCGATTTCGTTCCGCTTGTACTACCAGGTGACGATATGATGTTACGCTTACTTCGCGGCGTTGGTCCCCTTTCGCTCGCTGCGTTTTGTGGGTTGCTGGTTGCATGTGGCAACGGCGGTGCGTCGGAGCCGCCGGTAACGTCGTATGACCCGGCGGCGACGAGCAAGCTGCAATTCGCGGTTGGAATCGCCACGATTTCGTATCAGGGCGGCGCAAAGGTCGCATACGGGCTCAACACCGTCGAAACGCTGCGACAGAAAGACGGGCTCTCCGGCACGCTCTACAACGTGCCGATGATCATCGGGCCGACGAAGTTCGACGTTCTGACGTCGACCGTAACCGGGAGCGAAGTGCAAGACGCCGGCTCCGATCTCGGGACGAACCACATCACTTGGGCGACGCTTAATCAACAGGCGTGGACCACGTCGCCGCGCGGCCCAAAGGAACCGACGACCGGTGCGTTCGGCTACGGGCTCTGTCCGTGCAACTCCGACGCGGGGCCCGGCAACGGTTTCACGCCGCTTTATCAAGCGTTCTACTCGCCGATCTATGGCGATTTGCTGGCGACCGACGAGCCGCTGTGGTATGGCGGCCCACCCGCGTTTCCGGCCGAGGGACCGTCGGTCGTCGCGCTGGGTTGGGAAGGTTATTCGCTCGGCTTCACCGACTTTGCGCTGCAGCCGGTGGTCGGAACGTATCGTTTTTACGCCGCAGTGCCGCCGTCGTACGACACACCGCAGAACCCGACGCCGAGTCCGGGACCCAACGGCACGCCGACGCCGCCGCCGGGTATTCTTGCCGGCGCCGCGCAGTTGGCCGACACGCGGCCGCTTACGCCGTTTCCTCTGCCCTCATTTAAACCCGACGGGAAGGGCGGCGGCACCGTGCTGCTCGACGTTCCCGCCGATGTAAACGAAACGCTCGCGGTCGTCGACGCGCTGGGCGGCGGAGCCGGCGCGTGCGGCTACTCGCGCACCGGCTCTACGTTCTATACCGTCGTTACGCACAAGACCGGCAAGCAGGGCGTGAACCTGCCCGATAATCTTGGTCCCGAGACCGGATCGTATCAGAAGACGCCGACGATCTGTCCCGGCGAGTCGTTCTGGATCTATGCGGTCGGCGCGAACTATCCGATCTACGAGTCGTCGTATCCCAAAAATCTCGCGCAGCTTCCGCAGATCAAGGGCACGGACGGACAGGCCAACATCACCACCTCGGCGATCGCGACGCCGTCGCCGTATCCGACGAGCAAGCCATGACCCGCTTCGATTTCGCATCGCTGCGCGATGCTTCGCTCAGGATGACAGCGGCTCTAGCGATTGCCTTTACCGCCGCGTGCGGTGGCGGAGGACTGCCGGTCGGCTCGGTCGTGAACTCGGGCGGCGGCGGCAACGGTGACCCTACGCCGCTCGTCAACGTCAAAGTGACCGTCACGATTCCCGCGCAGAGCAAGTCGAAAGGGATTCGCCCGAACTACGTTTCGGTCAACACGAAGTCGCTGGTGATCGCGCTGAGCTCGGTCGACGGTAAGGGCGTAACCGGCGTAAACCCGACCATCATCGACACGACGCCCGGGTCGCACGGGTGCAAGCCGCACGGCGGCGAGACGGTCTGCACCGCGAACGCGTCCGGTTCGCCGGGTCAAGACGTCTTCGCGGTGACGACGTATGCGCACACGAATGCCACCGGCTCGGTGCTCTCGCTCGGTACAGTGAGCGCGCGAATCGGGAAGAGCGGGAGCGGCGTACAGATAAGCAATCAGCTCTCACTGTCACTTTCCGGCGTCATCGCGTCGATCAATCTCGCCGTTTCTCCTAAGAGCGCAAAGCTGGGCAAACCGGCCAACGCCGCCGTGACGCTCAACGCCTTCGACGCAAGCGGCGCGCAGATCGTCGGACCGAGCGCCTACGCCGCAGCGATCTCGCTCGCAATACAAGGCGACACGAGTAAGGCCTTTGCGCTGCACGTCGGGGCTAAGTCCGGAACTTCTTTTACCATCGAAAAACCGACGTCGAACATCACGCTAACCTACAACGGCAGCAAACAGGCGAGTTCGATCACGCTGGCCGCCACCGTGAACGGAGAAGGCTCGATCGCGGCCTCCGTGCCATTCAAGCTCCACGGACACAGCGGGCCGCCGCCGGTCGGCACGATCTACGTGCTGAACCTCGGCAAGAAGACCGGTCAAGGTGCCGTCGTCACGGAGTATAGTGGAAGCGCGAGCGGCAACGCCGCTCCGGAGAACACGTTGAATCTCGATCCCAAGCTGTACGCGCGCAGCATCGCGGTCGATGCGAGCGGCAACTTGTACGTCGGGTATCTCGACGGTTTGCCGGGCTACAACACCGGCACCGGCCAGCCCGATGCCGGGAACGAGGTCGCGATCTACGCGCCGGGAGCCACCGGCAACGACGCGCCGACGGCGACGATCAACTCCGATCCCACGCCGTCGATCATATCGAACCTCTATCCGATCTACATCGCCATCGATCCGTCGGGGCGCCTCGTATCTTACGGCGCGACCGACGTCGACCAAAACAACGGCACGGGAGCGGGCGGGGTACTGACCTATCCAGCCGGTGCATCGGGCGCGGTTCCTCCCGAGTACGCGTTCAACTTCGCGTCGCCGTTCTTGAAGTACAACAACGGCGCGCCGACCGGACTCGCGATCGATCCGAACAACAACTTCTACGTTAACGGCAAGCTGGTCGCCGTCTTCAATCCGGAATACGGTCTCTACGTCGCGCTCGCTCAAGACATCGGCAACCCCAAAGCTCCCGACTCGCGATCGATTCCGTGGAACGGCACGTCGAATCTCTCCCCGGGCTTCGTGACCAACGTCGCGCTCGATAACGGCGGCGAGATTTACATCGGCGCCTCGCTCACCGGCGGCGGCAGCGGAAGCGGCAATACGTGTCAGGCGTACGTTAACGCATACTCATCCGGCCCGAGCGGCGGATCGCAGGGCGACTCGCCGCTGCGGACCCTGACGCTGAGCGGCGTAACGTTGCACTTCGCGAGTCAGAGCTGCCAGAGCAGCGCGTTGTTTGCCTACTTCCCGACGATTCAGATGAACGACACGTCGCTCTTCGTAGCGGATGTAGGCCATAACGCCGTCGATCTCTTCGACGGCACAGCGGGCGGAACGGTAAAGCCGTCGCTCCAGATCACCGGCTCCGCAACGCTGCTCGACGAGCCCGTAGCGCTCGCCCTCTCATCGCTTTCCGGGCAGGCCAAGGCCCGCCCGGCTCATCCCCGTTGATTGCACTCCAAACCGATACAAAAGGACAGCAATACATGAGAAAGTCCCTTGTTACCCTGGCCTTGGCAGCCGTTCCAGCGCTGGTCTTCAGCGCTTGCAACGGCAATGCCGGCGGCTCGGGCGTATCCGCAATCCCCAATAACAACGTCCCGTTATCGCACATCCGTAGGTTGGCGAGCGGCCCGAACATGTGGGGCGGCGGAGCAACCTTCCCCGCTTATGGTTACAATCTCGGCGCACAGCCGGTCGGAACTCCCGGACCCGGCCAGCCGACGCCCGGACCCGGATCGATTCTCGCAGGCGCTCAAAAGAAGACGAAGGGCGACATCTTCTACTGCCTCACCGGCAGCGGCTTCGGACGTCACGAGTTCGAGGCGAACAACGGCACCGCTACGGTAGCATGCCAACCGCTAACTGCGAGCCCGGCCGGCTTCGGTGCCCCCGGCGATCCGCTCGACTTCGTAGGCTCCGACGTCGCAATGGCCTCGACCGAGTGCTGCGCCGTGGGAAGCACCTATTACAACGGACGCATCGTAACGTCACCGAGCTGGGGTCAGCCCTTCGAAATGCCGACCTTCGGCGGCCCGATCGTCTTCCCGTATAACCAATCTTCCTTCTCGGGAATCTCGCCCAGCAGCCACCTCCAGCTCTCGACCTGGACCTATTGCGCGATTGCAAACGGCACCATTAGCGACTGGAACGACAAGGCCATAACCGCCGACAACGGCGGCTCGATTACGGGCGGCACCAGTGAAACGCTCAACTTCTACTTCCGTTCCGACGGAAGCGGCACGAGCTACCTCACCACCAACAAGCTCAACACGTCGTGCAACCAGACCTGGAAGGCTCCGTATAATAAGGATCCTTATCAGAATCTCGGTAAGAACCGTAACGCCGCCTGGACGTTCGGCGTGAATCAGACTTGGCCGGGCCCGGGATCTTCCGGCGACCCGAACTCGCGCTTCCACGGTGAGAGCGGCAACCCGGGCGTGATCGCCGCCATCGTCGGCGATCCGTTTGGAACCGGTTATGCCGAAGGCGCGTGGGCCGCCGCGGCCGGCGTCTCGCAAGCGTGCGTCCTCGACACCGGCAACACAACCTTCGTCTGCCCGACCAACAAAACCGCGGTCGCCAATGCTCTAAAGAAGGCGACCAACATCGACTACGGCTTCGGCAGCGACGGCAATTCACTGGGCTCGTCGGCCCCGTACTGCCAGCTCTACATCCCGCCGACCGAGTTCGTGAACCCGGCGCCGGGAGCGTACCCGATCGTCGGCCTCAGCTACTGGCTCTTCTACGGCAATAACAACGGCATCCACTTGGCAGCCAAGAAGGCCCTCATCACGTACGAGACCTCGTCGGCCGCGAACTCGCTTCTCGGACCGCTCGAGTACACTCCGCTGAGCGGCAAAGTCCACACCGCAATCAAGAACGCCATGAACGGGCTTAGCAACCCCTCCTGCCTCCAGTAATCCGAACGACCCACAGCAACGTCTATGCGCGCCGCGCTTGCGCGGCGCGCATAGACACCCCTTGACAGAGATCGCAAGTTTTTATCGAATGATTTCTCTTCGTTACACTTCGCTCGCGGGTGCTGTGCTGCTCGCACTGTGCGCGTGTTCGAGTTCGTCGAGCACGACGCCGGCCGCGGCGGCACCGGCGCACGTGCGTTACATCGACGGCGCGCCGTCGCTCGAAGCGGACGTCAACGGCTATCCCGTCGCGCTCGGCAGTAACGCGTACCTGCAAGCCGGTACGGAAAACGTCGTTAGCGACTTTACGTACGGGTCCGTCTCCCCGTTTCTCGATATCTCGCCGAGCGTCCATTCGCTGACGGCGCGCAACAGCGAGGGCTACGCGGTCGGCCCGCTCAAGATTCCATCGCTGAGCTCAGGTAAGAACTACACGCTGATCGTGGTCGGAAGCTATCCCACCTATCAGGTGCTCGTGTTCGACGAGCCCGCGCCGACCTCCGACGCACGCCTCTCTCTTTACGAGGCATCACCCTCGGTGAAAAGCGCCGGCTTCGGGAGCTTTACGGCATCGAGTCACTCGAACTTCAAGACGCTCGGCAACGCGAGCTTCGGCAACGTCGTAACGGTCGAGCTCGGCAAACAGGTCAACAATTTCGGCGGATTTGCCGGGCCCCCGAACAGCCCCCTCGGCGCGCTGACGCTCGCTCAGGTCGACCCGCAGGACGCACACAACATCTTGCCGTTTCACAACGCCGCGCGCCTTTCGCTCTTCCTCTTCGATCAGGCCGGCAGCGGAGCCGGGCCCGTCGTCGGAAGCTTGGATAGATGAGAATCTCAACGCTTTTCATCAGCGTGATGGCTGCCGCTGCCATTGCGGTCGCGGTCTCGGCCTGCGGCGCGAGCGGTCCGTCACCGCTCGCACTTGAAAACCCGCCGCCGCCTACGGCGACGCCCGCGGCGAAGCTGCTGTATGTCGATCATCACGGCACGTTCTACGAGTATCGCCTGCCGCTGTCGCAGAGCTCGAAGCCGGTGCGTACGCTCACCGAATGGCCCAACCTGAAGGTCGCGCCGGTGATCGCCGCCGATCAGTACGGCAATGTCGCGTTGGCCAGCCCCACCGAGCTGCGCCTCTTCCGAGCGCCGATCGTTTCGTTCGCACCGTCGCACGCGGAGTCGAAGCTCAAGCTGACGTCGGCGATGACCGGCGTCGGATCGTTCGGCGCCGACCTCTCCGACATCGAATACGATCCGAACGAGAACCTCTGGCTTTTTAATAATCTCGGTGGGCAGGGCGGAATTACGATGCTGCGGCCGCCGATTAAGGAAAGTACCGTCGCCTCCGTCTTCATACCCTTTGGTGCCCCCGGCTCCAAGACCGCGGGCTTTACGACCGTGACGCAAGGGCGCTTCGACATCAACGCAACGCTCTACGTCTTTGCGAGCACGACCTCGCTGCCGCCGCGAAGCCGGCTCTGGAAGATCGCTTTTCCGTACGCAAAGCCGCCCGGAACGACGGGCCTGAACCTGGAGCAAGCCGACTTCGTCGACTCCAGCGAGTGGCCGCCGGCCGCACCCGTCGCACCATCCTTGTTACTCGGTCAATACACCGGTCAGCTGCAATCTCCGAAGCCCGGCTCGCCGCCGTCGCCACCGGTCGACGTGGCGAGCCAGTTCAATCTGCCGCTCGATCCGCAAGTCGGACTCTTCCCCAACGAACACATCGACGCGGTCATCGGTGCGGTCGCCGCCGACACCTATCGCTATAGCTTCTACGCGCTCGACGGAATCAACGGAGCGTTGGACGTCTACCAGCTACCGATGCAGAGCCACGCGAAAGCGAAGATCTCCTTGGATTGTCTGGCTGGCGCGTACGCATGCGGTCAGGTCGAGCACCTGTTCCTAGCGCCTTGACCGGATCGTAAAACTCTATACCGTCGACCGCCGGGTAAAGGCGCGAATAATCAGTAGCAGGATGATCGCGCCGAGAATCGCGCAGATCATGCTGCCGACGTTGAATCCCGTGACGCCGGCGTGGCCGAAAAGGCCGTAAACGAAGCCGCCGATGATTGCGCCGATGATGCCGACGATAATGTCGCCGAGCAGTCCGCCCGGTCCCTCACCCGGGACCAGAAACTTCGCGATCGCGCCGGCGATGAGGCCGAATAGAATCCAGACTAATATCCCCACGTTTCATCCTCCGATGGAGCAGATTTATTATCTGTGCGTTATTCCCCGTACGAGATGCGGCCAAACGCTCGGTACCTGCGTCCAGCCGCATCGGCCTCTATGCGGTGAGCCCTAGAGATCACCACACGAAACGTAGCGCTTGAGATTGGCGGCGCTCTCGTGAATGTTAATCGCGTAGTGCGCCTTTTTGAGCTCCGCGAGCGTGAGATTTGGTACCGTCGTCACCGAGACGCCGCCTACCACGTTTGACAGGCCCTTCCATGGCGCTGGATTGAGCTTCGCACAAGTTCCTTGGTGGATGTGTGCCGGCTCCGAAGCGCCGGCCGGCTCGTTCTTGACCTGAAGCTTGACTTTCAAACCGCTCGACGTGTCGTTCAAGAATGCTTGACCGTCTTGTTTCGAGCCGTTTTGAGCGCCAAGATTGATCGTCATCGAATGCGCCGACATCGAATTGTTCACGTGATTCATCGTGTTCGTTGCGGCGAGGCCCGTCGCGCCCAGCGCGCCCGCCAGCCCCAACGCCATCGCAGTAAACCGAAACGTTTGCATGGATCCTCCGCTTCCAAAGCAGCATGAACGAATAAGTCGCTTCCTTTCTTCCCGGAACGAGGCGATGCTTAAACGTTGCGCGGAGCCAAAGCTACGGCTTTTCGATCGCAGCCTTACCTTAAGGGGTGAACGCGAAGGCGGTTCCCAAATTATTTCTGCCGCCGTGCTGAGTGGTGCCGTATAGCGTTCCATTTAGGATTGCCACGCCGGCATGCGGATCGGCTCCATCGAGATAGCTCGAAGCCGTAAAGGTATAGAGGAGCTGCTTACTTCCGGCGGTCGTTACGCTATAAATCGTTCCGCAGCACGTGAAAAAGCCGCTATACTCTGTAGCGCCGTAGAGTGTGCCATTCAGATCGGTTAAGCCGCCCTCCGGCCCCATACCGTTTCCGCTTTCGCCGAAAGCGTAGATGACGTGCTCGTCACCAGAGGGCGTTATGCTGAAAACGCTCCCCGCTTCGTTGTCGCTTCCGCCTTGAAAGGTCGTGCCGTAGAACGTACCGTCCACTAGGGTTAAGCCGCTGGCATCGGGATTGTCGCCGTCCGGCGGCCCCAAGAACCGATGGAGCACGCGCTCCTTGCCCGCGGTCGTGACGCTAAAAACGGTCCCACAGCCGATGTTGGTACACTCGTTATGGCCGGCCTTGTTGGCGCCGCCTTCCGTGGTCGTGCCGTATAGTGAGCCCTTGAACGCCGTTAAACTCGAACGCGGGTACGCTCCATCGTGATGGTATTTGAAGCTGTATACGAGGTGCTCCGCGCCGCTCGTGGTAACGCCGAAGATCGTTCCATAGCCTCCGCCGCCACCGCCCTCAAAGGTTGTGCCGTAGAGTGTACCGTTCAGATTCGTCATCGGTCCATCGGGGAAGTCGCCGTCGCCGCTTCCACCCTTGAAGCTGTACAGCACACTCTTCTTACCGGCGACCGTTATGCTGTAAATGGTTCCAGCGTCATACGCGCCGCCGGAGTACGTCGTACCGTAAAGCACGCCGTGCAAGGCCGTTAAGCCGCCATAGGGATACTTTCCGTCCGCGCCACCCTTAAAACTGTAGAGTACGTGCTCCGCTCCGTCGGCAGTGATGCTGAAAACCGTCCCCTTGTTGCGAGTGCCGCCTTTTGGCGTCGTGCCGTAGAGCGTTCCGCCCAAGACGGTCAGCCCGCTCCAGGGAACCTTGCCGTCCTTTCCATCGAAACTAAAGAGCGAGCGATAGCCCGAAGTCTGTCGTCCTGCCGAAAACGTGTTGGTCGACCCGCGAGCAGTGGGACTAAGAGTATCCGACGATCCGCCGCAGTCCGCGAGCATCGCAACACTTAAGTAAAAGCTCAACCAGCAGAGAGATCGGCTCCAAAAGGACACCATGTGAACCTCCTTACCGAACCAATACGAGCGCGTAGGCAACACCGAGTGCCGCTAGCGCGCAGAGCATGACGGCCGCACTCCCACCGGCGCGTCCGCGCGAGAAGAGCAGCGAATAGACGGCCTTGAGGACGTTGTTCGACGACGCGGCGATCACGATCGCCGCGGCCGCCGTCGCAGGGCCGATTCCCACCGCTCCGCCTTGCGCGAGGCTCAAGACGAACGGATCGATGTCGGTGACGCCGACGATGCCGGCGAGCGCGAATACGCCCGAGCTCCCGAAACGGCTCTGTGCGACGGACGAGAGCATCGAGACCGCGACGAAGAGCAAGGCGAAGATGAAGGCCGTCCAAAGCTGCAGCGGATTCGGAAAATCGTTCGCGTGCTCCGAGCGCTTCGAGGAGTGAAAGCGCCAATATGCAAGCCCACCGCCGATTGCGGCGAGGACCAGCAACGGAAGCACGAGCATCCGCCCGAGGTTGAGATTGAAGATCGAGCAGACGACGAGGATGCGCACGTACATCATTGCGGTTGCCGCCACGATGCCCGCTTCGAGTTCGGGGCTCGCCCCCTCATCGCGCATCCGGCGCGCGAGCACTGCCGTCGCAGCGGTCGACGAATAGAGTCCGCCGAGCACGGAGGTCAAGAGCGTGCCGCCGTTCGGAAAGGCGTAGCGCTGCAGCAAGTAGCTGGCATACGAGATCGACGAGACCGCCACGACGGCGAGCCAGACGCCGAACGGCGTGATCGTAGTGTACGGAATCGGTGGCCGGCCGGCGAGCAGCGGTAACACGACGCCGACCAGGATCAGGAACTGTCCCGCAGTGACGACCTCTCGCGTCGAAACGCGCGCGGCCCAATCGTGCAGCGTTCGGCGTCCGCCGAGCAACAACACCGCCGCAACGGCGACTCCGACGGCGAGCCAGAGCGGCTGCGTCAACGCGATCGCACCCAGGGTGTATGCAAGCAAATTGCAAGCCGGCACCACGAACGCGCCCTCGACCGCATTCGCCGCGCTCTTGCTCTCCCGCCGCACGTATGCGTAGATCCACGATCCGACGACGACGAGCCCGGCGATGAATGCGGCGCCGTACGCTGGCTCCAGAAGATACAGGCCGCCTCCGGCGAGCGCGAGCAGCGGAAACGTGCGAACGCCGCCGGGTCGTCGCGGCAGTTCGTCGGAGTAGAACTCTTCGAACGCAAAGCCGAAGAAGAGCGAGAGCCCGAGCAGCAGTGCGAACCGCTCGGCTAGGTCTCCCGCGAAGGCGCTCATCGTTTACCTCCAATATGCTCCGGAGCCGGATGGTCCAGGCGGCCTATTGCGGAATGGGACGATGCCAAATGGCTAACGAAGAAGACAGCGTTTCTCGCATCGTCCGCGGAGTCCGCCTCGATCTCGCTATCGCGGTCTGCGCGCTCCTAATCTCGACGCTCGCGGCGGGAGCTTCATGGTGGCAAGCTCGCGTGCTACAAGCGCAGACGCAGGTACTGCAAGAGCAGCTCGGCGCGCAGGTTTGGCCATACGTTTCGGTTACCGAAGGCATCAACGGCGACACCGTTACCATTACCGTTTCGAACGAAGGCCTCGGTCCCGCGGTTGTTCGCAGCTTCTCGGCATTCGTCGACGGAGTTCCGCGCGCCGGCTTTATTGAGATCCTCCACGCGCTGTTGGGGGCGAACATCGTCGCGCGCAAGCCGCACGGCGAGAAGATGGCGTTCGCGATCGACACCGGCGGCGTGGGATCGGTGATCCGTCCCGGAGACAGGAGCCTGGGATTCTCACTGACCAGCAAGCATTTCGCGCAACAGCTCCTCGCGGGATACCGCCGCACGAACTTCCGCGTTTGCTACTGTGCGATCATTCCCGGCAAATGCTGGCTCAATGACTCGGCCGTGACGCGCGAGCCGGCTTCGGTCCCCGCCTGTCCCGAGATTCCCAACGACCTCCTTCACGCACGCGCGGGCGCGGAGGTCATGGAGCGCAACTTCTAGGTGCCGCGCCTACGCCGGATGCGCTCTTGTAGCCGCCGGCGTGCGCGCCGAAACGCGTCGCGGATAGTCAGCGCCGGGTCTTTATGGATCGCGTCGTTCTCAGCGGTTCGGTGCCGCTCGGTGTCGACGGCGATCTCGGCTCCGGGAACGGTCAAGTCGATGCTCACGCGAAAGGGCGCGCCGTTGTGAAGATGGCGCTCGAGCTTTTCGACGATTACGTGACAGCGAACGATTCGGTCGAAGATCGCGTCGAGCTTCGCGCTCTCTTTTTCGATGAGCTCGCTTAGCGCATCCGACGGATCGATACCGCGAAAGGTGACTTGGATCGGAACGCTCATGATAGTATCTTCCCACGTATGCGTGCAATCGTCCTAGGCCGGCCCGCGCCGATCGAGACAAGCCCGTTGCGTCTCACCGAGCGCACGATGCCCGAAGCGAGCGAGGGCGAGATTCGGGTGCGGGTCACCGCGTGCGGCGTCTGCCGAACCGACCTCCACGTCACCGAGGGCGATCTCCCGCCGAAGCACGCCACGATCGTTCCGGGGCACGAGGTCGTCGGGGTCGTCGAGGCGCTCGGACCCGGTGCCAAGCGCTTTGCGTGCGGCGATCGCGTCGGCATCGCGTGGCTGCGCGAGACCGACGGCACCTGCGCTTACTGCCGGGGCGGGCGCGAAAACCTCTGCCCGAACTCGCGCTTCACTGGTTGGGATCACGATGGCGGCTACGCGGAGTATGCGGTCGTGCGCGAGGACTTCGCATACGCGCTTCCGCCGGAGATAGACGACGAGCATGCGGCGCCGCTGCTCTGCGCCGGCATCATCGGCTATCGCGCAATTAAGCGCGCCGGCGTTTTCCCGGGCGCGACGGTCGGGCTCTACGGCTTCGGCGGCTCCGCGCATCTCGCGCTGCAAGTGCTCAAGCATTGGAAGTGCCGCGTCTTCGTGATGAGCCGCGGCGGCGTCCATCGCGAGCTTGCCGAGGAATTGGGTGCCGACTGGATCGGCGAAGCCGCAGAGCGGCCGCCCGCGCTACTCGACTCGGCGATTCTCTTCGCGCCGGCCGGCGATCTCGTGCCGCCCGCGATGCAATCGCTCGATCGCGGCGGCATCCTGGCGATCGCCGGAATCTATCTCTCGCCCATTCCGTCACTTAACTACGAACGCGATCTGTTCTACGAGCGCGAGATACACAGCGTTACGGCGAACACGCGCGCGGACGGCGAAGAGTTCTTGCGAATCGCCGGCGAGATTCCGATCAAAACGCATACGGTCGCAATGCCGCTTGCCGACGCGAATCGAGCGCTGACGATGCTCAAGCGTGACGAACTGCGCGGCGCGGCCGTACTTCACGTGGATCGCTGAGGTTTCGGCCGTAGCGATCGCGGGCAGACCGTCGGGGAAGGAGAATTTCACCGATGGACGTTCTGACGCTACTCAAAGAAGATCATAAAGCCGTGGGCGCACTGCTCGACGAGGCGATCGAATGCGAACCGGGCGATGGGCGCCTCGACGCGCTCGCGCAAGAAATTGAGTCGGCGCTGACCGTTCATGCGGCGATCGAAGAAAAGTACTTCTATCCCGCGCTCCACGATCGCGCCGAGGAGGCCGATCAGAGCGTTGACGTTTTTGAGGCCTACACCGAACACGACCTCATCAAGACGCTGATCGCTCTGCTCAAGTCGGGGCGTCAGCCCGACGAGCAGTTCAAGGCCGAGGTTCAGGTGCTCGGCGAGAACGTCAAGCATCACGTCAAGGAAGAAGAGTCGACGATCTTCTCGCTGGCGCGCGAGCTGCTCGACGGCGACGAGCTCGAAGAGCTCGGCGAAACGATGGAGGCGGCGAAGGACCGGATGCTGTCGCGGGCGTCGCGGAACGGGTCGGGGAAGAAGTCCTCGGCGAAGAAATCTACGGCAAAAAAGTCTTCCGCGAAAAAGCGTTCCTCGCCGCAGCGCGCGGGGGCGCAGAAGAAGCGAACCAGGCGCTAATATTCTCTCGATCGTCAAAGAGACGTTCGCCGAGTTCGGCCGTCACAAGGCCCAATGGCTGAGCGCCGCGATCGCCTACTACGCGCTATTTGCGGCCGCGCCGCTGATTATCGTGGTGGTCGAGATCGCGGGCATTTTTTTGGGCGAGCATCGGCGCGCTCTGTCCGAGCTCTATGGTTACCTCTCGCAGACGGCGGGACCCTCCGCCGCGAACGGCATCGAATCGATCGTAACGGCGACGTTTGCGCAGCGTAGAGCGGGTCTCTTCGCGCAAATCTTCGGCTGGGCGGTTTTCATTATCGGCGCGGTCGGATTGTTCGGGTCGTTACAAGACGCGCTCAATACGATGTGGGACGTCGCGCCGGTAAAAGTCGGCCTGCTGCAAACGCTCAGAGATCGATTTCTGTCGTTTGCGATGGTCTTGGCCATCGCGTTCCTGCTGTTGGGATCGGTCCTGCTCAACTCCGCGCTGACTCTGGCGGCGGGTGCGCTCGCGCAGACCCTTCCCGTTCTACCATCCCTTCTCAAGGTCGCGGATTTTGCGCTCTCCGCGGGCCTTATCACCGTGCTCTTCGCGACGATCTACCGAGTCTTGCCGGACTGTCCGATCGCGTGGCGTGACGTTTGGCTCGGAGCGGCGATATCGGCGCTCCTCTTCGTCCTCGGCCAGTTCTTGCTCGGCTGGTATCTCGGGCGCGCGGGCGTATCGTCGGGCTACGGCGCCTTCGGTGGAATCGTAATCTTTCTAATTTGGGTGAACTACTCGGCGCAGATCATGCTCTTCGGCGCAGAGTTCACGCACGTTTATTCAAAACGTACGTCTTCCGTGACAACCGGACTCGAACTCGTTGCGCCTTAGACGGCGCAGTTCGGCAGGCTCACCGGGGTCATGAGCGGGAGCGATCGCACCACGTTCCAGCTGCGGACGGCTTTGAAAAGCACGGCATGCGTTCGCGCAATGCGAAGTCCGGCTTGCATCTCGGGAAGGTCGTAAAGGATGACCTTGATTTTCAGCGGATCGACTCCATAATTGGAGATCAGAACGCGACGAACCCCGCGGCCGAGTACGACGACCTTTGCGGAAGCGTTGCAGAGGGCACGCACGATCGTCGCGTGCTTCGGTCGCGGATTCGGCACGACCGTATGCAACGAGAGCACGACCGGCTTGCGCAGCGCGCGCATGAAGCCGATGCACCACTCGCCGTTGTCGCTGCCGAACGAACGATATTCGTGCTGAATGTTGACGACGTCGTACGGCTCGCGATTCGCGCGCGCCGCCGCGTCGTAGTACGACTGCGGATTCGCTCCATCGATCCGTCCAACCAAGCGGTAGGCAAGGTTGTCACGGAGATCGGGGTTCGCAACGGCCACGACATCGACGCGCGAGCCGCTCAGCGCCGCATAATTCGCCATCAGATCTTGAGTGAAGGTTGCAACACCCCACTCTCGAGACGGGAACGAGGCGATGAACAGAACTCGTGCCGGCGGTATAGCCATCGTTTGTTGTGCGTCCCTTACATGCAGCGGCGATTCGGAAGCAGGTTGGAAGGGAGGAATATTTCCCACGGACGCGGACAGACCGCGACTATGGCTCTTGAGGCCTTCGCTCGTGGAATCGCGACCGCCTTTGCCATCATCTCGGCGCTTTCAGGATGCACCGCCGCCTCTGGCGAGCGGATTCGAGAACAGGTCCATCAGAGCATTGCGGCCGACGCTTCGTCCGCCGTCGAAATCGATAATATTGCCGGCTCCGTCCAGGTCGAGGGCTGGCCGAGGCCGCTCGTCGACGTCCAGGCGACCAAATATGGCTACGATGCCGAGGAGTTGCGCGGCGTGGCGATCGAGGTCCGCCGCGAGGGCGCCGGCATCTCGATTGCCACCCGCTATGCGAGCGGCGTCCACGGCGGCGGCGTGCGCTATGTGGTCTCGGTGCCCGAAGGCGCTTCGCTACGGGTCTCCAACGACGCCGGTACCGTCGACGTCGACAACGTAAGCGGCAACCTCGTCGTCGAGACGCAGGCCGGGAAGATCACCGCCGACGCGGGGCGCGTCGGTGCAAACCGGTCGATCTCGTTGCGCGCGACGACCGGCGCGATCAGCCTGACGATTGCCCCCGGAAGCGACGCCACGGTCGATGCGGCCAGCACGGTCGGTAATTTCTCCAGCGATATTCCCGGCGTCACGAAGACGCGAGAGAACATCGTCGGCGCGCGTGGCGGCGGCACGATCGGAAACGGCAGCGGCCGCATTCACCTCGAAACTACTACGGGCGCGATCGCACTGCGGCAGCGCTGATGGATCGCCGGCGCGCGCGCGGCGTTTTCGCATACTGCATCGCTTTGCTTGCCTGCGTTTCGTGCGCGGGCGGTCCGCACACTGCCGCGAGCAACGGCGTTCTGCCCAACGGTGCTGCGTCGCGCGTATCGAGCGCATCGTCGGCCTTCGTGCAGCACGTCGTCATCGTCATCCAAGAGAATCGCTCCTTCGATGACTTCTTCTCCACCTTTCCCGGCGCCGACGGTACCTACGGCGGCTATATGAAGAACCCGTCGGGTACCGGAGATCAGTACGTACCGTTACAGAAGGTGGATCTCCTCGAGAAGTGCGACTTCGGCCACTCCTACCACATCGTTGCCACCGATTATGACGGTGGCAAGATGGACGGTTTCGGCCTTGAGGGCGGAAGCAAAAAATGCCCGGGCAAGGTCGGAACGAAGGTCTACCAGTACGTCGATCCTCAGCAGCTCGCTCCCGATTGGTCGATCGCCCAGCAGTACGTGCTCGCCGACCATCTCTTTCAAACGCAAGGCAGCGGAAGCTTCACGGCACACCAAGATTTGATCGCGGGCGCAACGCTGATCAATCAGCCGATCGACACGAAGAGCCTCGTCGATTTTCCGTCGGCTTTACCGTGGGGATGCGACGCTCCGCCCGGTACCGTAACCTCGCTGCTCCTCTACAAGAACGACAAACTGCATAATTATTATCACACTGGACCGTTCCCGTGCCTAACGTACGCGACGCTGCGCGATCTGTTAGACGCGAAGAAGGTTAGTTGGAAATACTATTCACCGCCCGAGCCGGACGGCACCGGTTCGTTCTGGAACGCGTTCGATGCGATCGAGGCCGTGCGCAAGGGTCCTGAGTGGAAAACGAACGTCGCTCAGACGGGCGCTTTTTTCAAAGACGTCGCACACGGTACGCTTCCGAACGTTTCGTGGATCGTTCCCGACAATCCCGACTCCGATCATCCGGGAAACAACTCCGACACGGGACCATCCTGGGTCGCCAGCATCGTCAACACGATTGGCCAGAGCACCTATTGGAAAAGCTCGGTCGTCATCGTACTGTGGGACGACTGGGGCGGCCTCTACGACCACATCCCGCCGCCGTTTTTCGACAA
>DATASC010000063.1:0-11211 GCA_036269355.1 Candidatus Cybelea sp.
CGTCTCAAGGAAACGTTCTTAGCCTTTGCCGGCGCTGTGGCCGGCGACCCGTTTGCAGAAGCACGCGAGTATCCGTTCGAGCGCAAACACTGCTCGCTCTGCGCGTGGAACGCGGCCTGTGAGGAGCAGCGCCGCGCGGACGATCACTTGAGCCTCGTCGCTTCGATGCGGCGCGACCAAATCGCTAAGCTCGAAGCATCCGAGATCGCCGGCGTCGCGACGCTGGCGCAAGCGCGCGACGATCGACGGCCGACGGGCATGAATCCGGAGACCTTCGTGAAACTGCGGCGCCAAGCTAAGCTTCAGGTTATCGGGCGAACGACCGGCAAGCCCGCCTACGAGCTGCTCCGCCACGACCCCGGCCTCGGCTTCGAACTGCTGCCGCATCCCTCCCCGGGCGACGTCTTCTTCGATATGGAGGGCGATCCGATCTATGAGCCCGGCCACAGCCTCGAATATCTCTTCGGCTGCTGGCTCCCAGGCGATGAGACGCCGTTTCGCGCTTTTTGGGGACTCGATCGCGACGAGGAAAAACGCGCGTTCGAGCGCTTCGTCGATTTTATCGCCGAGCGGCGCCGGCGCTACCCGGAGATGCACGTCTACCACTATGCCAACTACGAAAAGGGGGCGCTCCGCCGGCTCGCACAACAACACTCGACGCGCGAAGGCGAGATCGACGATCTGCTGCGCGGCGAAGTCTTGGTCGATCTCTTTGCCGTCGTCCGCCACACGCTCGTCATCTCGGAAGAGAGCTACAGCCTCAAAAGCCTCGAGCGCTTCTACGATCTCGCCCGCGAGACGATCGTCAAAAAGGGCAACGAGTCGATCGTCATGTTCGAAGAGTGGCTCGTTGGCCGAGACCAAAAGGTCCTCGACGACATCGAGCGCTACAACCGCGACGATTGCCGCTCGACCTATCTCCTGCGCGAATGGCTTCTCGACCGGCGGACCGAGGCGATCGAGCTTTTTGGTCGCGACTTGCCGTTGCGAACACCGAAGGCACCCGACGAACCGTGTCACGCCGAGTTTATCGATTCGTGCCCGAAATGCCTCAAACGGCGTAACGAGGCGCTAGAGGAATCGCACCGCACGAAACTCGAGCGCTCGCTACTTCGCAACGTCCTGCCGCCGCGCACCGAGGACGAGTACCGGCTCATGGCGCGCGACCGCCGCATGCGTTACCTTCTCGGAAATCTGCTTGCATATCATCGCCGTGAAGATAAGCCGGCGTGGTGGACGTTCTTCGATCGCTGCGAGAACGTCGACAAGTTGCTGGAGTTCGATAAGGAAGCGATCGGCGGATTAACGCCGTGCGACGAAGCCGCACCACGCGTCGAGAAGCGCAGCTTCGTCTATACCTACACCTTTCCCGATCAGCTGTACAAACTGAGGACGGGCGACGACGCGGTCGACCCCAGAACGCAGAAGGGCGGTACGATCGTCGGCCTCGACGCCGCAGCGAATCGGCTCGAGTTCAAGACTACCGCTTCGCTCGCAGAAGCGCTTGCGATCAGGGAACTTATTCCGGGCAAGCCGCCGTCGACCAAAGAGCAACGCGACGCGCTGGCGCGCATCGCAGCGTCGTTCCTCGGGGGGCGTCTTAGCGACGAACATCCTGCAACCCACGATCTCTTGGCGAGCAGCAGACCTCGCTTGCAGGGTATGACTCTTTGTCAGCCCGACGAGGTAAGTGCAAAATCGGTCTCGGCCGTCGTCGCAGCGCTCGACCAGAGCTACTGCTTCATCCAAGGGCCGCCGGGTAGCGGTAAGAGCACGATCGGATCGGAGGTCATCTGCGACTTACTCGCGGCCGGAAAGCGCGTTGCCGTGACGAGCCTCGGACACAAAGGCATTCACAATTTACTCGGAAAAGTTGAAGAGTGTATCGCCGCGCGCGGTCTGTCGTTTCGAGGCGGCTACAAACACAGCAAGAAGAATGCCGGCTCGGAGTACCGCTCGCCTTTGACGGCAAGCTTCATCGAATCGGTCGACTCGAACGATCCCTTCGATGCCGGCGACTATCAGCTCGTCGGCGGCACGGCTTGGCTCTGCGCGCGTAAGGAACTCGGCAAACAGTTCGATTACCTCTTCATCGATGAGGCCGGGCAGGTGTCGCTCGCCGATGCCCTGGCGACCTCGCTATGCGCTCGCAACGTCGTGCTGCTCGGAGATCCCTCACAGTTGGCGCAGGTGAGTCAGGGATCCCACCCGCTGCACGCCGACGACTCGGTGTTGCAGCACCTGCTCGGCGAGTCGGCGACGGTACCCAAAGACCGCGGGATCTTTCTCGATCGATCCTATCGGATGCAGCCTGCGATCTGCGAGTTCGTTTCCGACGCAATGTACGAAGGAAGACTTCAACCGGCCGAATCGACGGATCGGCATCGCGTTTCGATGACCGGAGGCGATGTTGCCGGCCTCTACTGGCTACCGATCGAGCACGCCGGGAACGGCTCGAGCTCGCTCGAGGAAGCAAACGCGATCGTCGCCGCGATTGCCCGGCTACGCGATACCGGGAAGGTCGTCGATTCGCGCACGGGGATCCGCGACGTAATCGTGGTCACACCCTACAACGCGCAGCGCCGAACAATCCTCGATCGCCTTCTCGATGCGGGTTTGGACGTCGAGGTCGGCACCGTCGATAAATTCCAAGGACAAGAAGCCGCGGTCGTTTTCTATTCGATGGCCACTTCCAGCGGCGAAGACGTGCCCCGCAACGTTGAGTTCCTCTTCGAACGCAACCGCTTCAACGTCGCCATCTCGCGCGCGAGGGCCGCGGCGGTTCTCGTCTGCAGTCCGCGCCTGCTCGACATCGCCTGCCGGACTCCCGAACAGATGGCCCTGGCGAACCTGCTCTGCGCGTATGCGGAGCGCGCGCACTTCGGTCTGCCGAACGCCGAGCTACCGGTTTAGGATCTCGCGCGCGACGCACCGCCGCGTGCGCACGCCACGCGAACGAACCCGCTGCGCTGCGCATCACAGCAGCCGGAACGGATCCGCGGCTGCGACGGCAAGGACGTACCAGGCGGTGGCGCCGACGTGCAGCGACGCGAAGTATTTGTCGCCGTCGCAATCGCCGATCGTGCTCGAGGCAGCAATGATACCGCGGCCGTCGCCGTTCGGTCCATTGGCTTGCACGTATGCAACGTCGCCGAGATACGTTTGAGCTTGCTGCGCGTCGCCCGACGCACCGCGCAGCTCGAGCGCCTCAGCGAGGTGTGCCGTGCCCTCGAACCAGACGCCCGAGCGATCGCCGGTGCAGAAACTTACGCCGCTAAAACCCCCTTTACTCACCGCGAGATTCGTGACGTCCCAGCTCGGCGCGGCTGCCCAAGCCGGATTCGCGAACGCGAGATAGCTCCACGAGTTTACGTCTTCCGGCTTGAACGACTTGTTAGGCGTCACGCCGTCTTCGCCGGTTCCGACGTAGAAGCGACCCGCACGCGGATCCCACATCGAGCCGACGAACTGTTTCGCCCAGTCTGCGTTCGCACTCCATTGGCTCTCTCCCGACTCTGCCGCGAGCATGCGGAAGAACGCATAGACGTCGATGTTGTGCTCGGTCGACTTCCACTCGATCTTCCTTCCGCGAGCGGTCTCGCCGCCGGTATACCCGCCCGGGCCGCGCGTATCGTAGGTATTGGCTTGCAGCCATCGTGCGATGCTCAGGGCGCCCTGAAGATACGAGGCGTCCGACGTCTTCGCGTAGAGCTGGACAAGTGCCTGACCGACCCACGCCATGTTTCCCACGTCGCTGGTGTTATCGTCAACCTTCACATCGCTTGGCGATCTCAGCGGCTCCGGCGCGTAGGCCGCACGAACGCGGCCGTCACCGGCCTTATCGTGCGCCTGTACGTACAGGAACGCATTGCCGATCGCCCTGGCCCGCGAAACGCCGTTCGCCGTGTCCTCCTGGAGCATCGCATCTACGAAGAGCGCGTCGTCGTAAGTGACGGCGTCGGTGAAATTCTTCAACGGACCGCCGTCGAAGGATTGTACGAGACGCGCCGTGTTTCCGCGCGCGTAGCGATCCATCATCGCACGCAGGAAACGGTATGCCTTGCGGACGCTCGCTGCGGCAACGGCGCCGCGCTTGACCGGCCGAACCGGTGCGAAGTCAGCGCGCTGGAGTCGGGGGAACAGGCAGAGAGAATAAGCGCGGCTGCGGCTGTCGCCGCAGCCGCCTTCCAGCTCTGCGTTACATCGGTGTGATCGAAAGCGTCTCCGTGTTCAACGAGTAGTTGCCCGCCGAGACGAGATTGTTTGGACTGGCGCAGATAACGCTGTTCTCGGGGCCGTAGACCACCACGAGATTCGACGGTCCGCACTCCACTTGCACGAGCTGATAGTTCGAGAGGAACGTGGCTCCGGGAGTATTCGACTGAACTTGATACGAGTTGTAGGTGACGTTATCTGTTCCGACGACCGACCCGTAGACGGCAGCGCCGACCGCAGCCGACGTAACGCCGATCGCCATGGCGCCCCAGAAGCCGCCCCCCCAATATCCGGTCGCGGGATACCACGCCGCACCGTGATTCCAGCCATAGGCGCCGCCGCCGTAGTTCACTGGATTGTTAATCGTTCGACTATTGTTGATATTGACGTTGTTGTTGTTGAAGTTTCCGTTGCGGTTGCCGTTGTTTCGGTTTCCGCTGTTCTTGTTACCGTTGTTCAGGTTGCCGTTGCCGCGGTTGCCGTTGCCTTTGTTTCCGTTTCCGCGGTTCCCGTTGCCCTTATTACCGTTACCGCGGTTTCCGTTGCCCTTATTACCGTTACCGCGGTTTCCGTTGCCCTTGTTCCCGTTGCCGAGATTACCATTACCGCGGTTTCCGTTACCGCGGCCCGTGGTGGGCGCGCTCACGCTTCCACGATTGCCGCCGGCGCCGCCCGGGCGACGGCCGGTGTCGCCGCCAAGGTTAAAGCCGCCTCCGCCCGACGGTCGTGCGCCCCCCGACGGACGGCCGCCGCCCGATGGACGCGACATGCCGCCGGAAGGCCGTGCACCTCCACCCATGCGAGCACCGCCTCCACCGCGTGCGCCGCCACCGCGACCACCGCCGCCGCCGCCGCGCCCTGCCGACGCAATCGCCGGCGATAACGCAAAAAGAACCGCCATGGCCAAGCAGAGAGCTTTCATTTTATTTCACCACCTTGTCGATACGCCCGCTGAGGTTGACGTACGTTCCGCGCTGTGTCGTGAACGAAAGGAGAATTCCGTGCGGCTGAACCTTGGCCGTCGACATGGTCAACTGCTGCGCGTCGTCCGTATCGTTAACGTAAAGCGTCCCGCTCTTGAAGTCGAGGGCGCTCGTCTTTCCCGATTGCACCAGCGTCGCGCTCGTCGGTAGGCAAACCATCAGCTGCCCCTGATACGAACACGCAGCTCGATTGATCACGATGGTTCCGTGTCCGTCCGCCGAGGTTATGTAAAGCGCGCTGTGAATGACTTTGATCACGACGTCGTCGTACGTGTCCCGATGGCCGTCGGGTTGTTGGATCAACACCGTGCCGCCCGCACGCGCCGCCGGCGAGCTAACAAGACCGGTAAATCCGAGCGTCAGGGCTGCTATGAATAGAGCCGCGGCGACGCCGGAGAACGAAATTTTCATAAATCCTTTGCCCCCGAAATTCGATCCTTGCAAAGGTATTGGGGTTCGCCGAGTACGGCCTACTTACTGCAAGCGACCGCCGCCCTGGGGAGGTCAGCCCTTCAGGCTTTTTTCATGCGTCGGCGTTAGCGTGGATGCGTGGTCGGGGATGTCGCGCGTGGCGAGGTGGCAGTGTCTGGGGGAAACTGTTCGAGCGCCGTGGCAACCTCGGCCGCATTGCTTTAAAAGAAGCGGGTGCGCCGCATCTGGACGGCACACCCGCGCGTTGGAAGACTGCGAGAAGGGCGGCTTAAGCTAAACCACCTTCTCGTACCGGTTCGCCACGGAGGCGTAGGACGGAACCCCGGAATCGTCTCGGAGTGCGGCGCGTAGTACGAGGCGAAGCTCCTGCCAACCCCGATAGCCGTGCGCCGAAACGGCGTGCCTGACTGCCGCCTCGAGGACCTCCGCCTCCGTACCGGCGGTGCGAAACGAGCATCCGCCTTGAGGGTCGAATTCGCGGCAATCAAAGTACTTATAGGCACCGAATGTCGAGGACACGAGGGCTCAATGGTACGCTACAATGGTCAAGAAATCGTCAAGTCACGCCGCGAATTCGCGTGGCAGGCGGACGTACCGGAAACCAGGCGATAAAGGTGCTCCCGTGATCGGGGTGGCTCGTCACCGTCACGTCGCCGCCGTGCCGCCGGGCTAAGGCCCGGGCGATCGGAAGGCCTAGACCAGAGCCCTCCGGCGAACGCACCGGATCGGCGCGCCAAAAACGCTCGAAGATGCGCGCCAGGTGCTCCGACGCAATCCCGACGCCGGAGTCGCGCACGGAGACCTGCAAATCGGCGCCGTGTCGCCGGAGTTCGAGCCAGACGCTCCCGCCGCGCGGCGTATAGCGCAGCGCGTTCTCGAGAAGATTCGCCACGACGCGTTCGATCTGATGGGGATTGCCGTAGAGCGTCGTTGGAATGCGAGCATCGACGTGGAGCGCTACGCCCGCCGCGTCGAACGAGCCGCGATAACCCGCGGCGAGTCTACCGAGGATCGCGGTCAGATCGACCCGGAAAATCTCGCGCTCGAGCGAGCGATCGGCGCCGGCGAGCATCAGTAAGTCACTCGTCAGACGCGACATCTGTCGCGCGCCGTCGGAGATGCTTTCGAATCGCCGGAGGTCGCGGCTCGGATCTCGCTCGTCGCGCAGCGCCGCGTCGGCGCTCGTTGCGATCGCCGTCAGCGGACCGCGCAGTTCGTGCGCCGCATTGTCGGTGAACTCGCGCAAGATGCTCAGGCTTCGTTGGACCGGCTCGACCGCGCGTCGAGCCAACGCCATCGCGCCCGCTGCGCTAGCGAACGAGGCCAGTATGGCGCTAAGGAGGAGACCTATATCGAGATACCAGATCGCCACGCGCTCCTGCGCGTTCCACTCGTCGGCGGTTACGCTCCCCACGAACCCGTGCGTACTCGGGTTGAAGATCGGCAGCGTAACGGTATGAAAATGCCGGTTGCGTCCGAGCGCCTGCGTGAACCCTTCTGCGGCAAGCAAACGACCGTTCCGGTCGAACCACTGCAGGCCTTGTCCGGGCGTGAGAAGCTGCGCGTTCGATATCTCGCGCTGATCGATTGCTAGCCCCCCTCCGGCGAAAATTACGCTGCGCATTCCTGCGCGCGCGACGTCCTGAAGGCGCGTTGCAGTCTGATGCTCGATGATCGCCACGATGGCAAAGTGCGCGGCGACCGCGGCCGCGACGAAGATCGTCGCGAAGGCAAGCAAATAGGAATAGAGGAGGCGGCGCTCGATCTGCGGGGCCGGAATCATTCGCCGAGATCTGCGAGCCGGTATCCGATACCGTACACGTTTTCGATCGGATCTTCGACTCCGCCGGCGCCGCGCAGCTTCCGCCGCAAATTCGTGATGTGTGTCTTGACCGAATCGCGTTCGGACTCGTCGAACGTCGAGATCTTCTCACGAAGCATGGCGCGGCTGAAAACCTGCAGAGGGTTGTACATGAGCGTAGCGAGGATCGTGTACTCCGTCGCGGTGAGCGGCACCGGCGCGTCGTCGTAGGTGACGGTTCTGCAACTCGGGTCGAGCCGCAGCGGCCCGCGGAGCACGGTCTCGGGCGCCTCGCGATGGCGGCGCGCGACCGCCCGAATTCGAGCGGAGAGCTCAGCCAAATCGAACGGCTTGACCAGGTAGTCGTCGGCGCCCCAATCGAGGGCTCGCACCTTGTCGCGGACGTCTTCGCGCGAAGTGATCATCAAGATGAAGGCGCTCGACTTTGCGTAGCGCAGCCGCCGGCAGATCTCCAATCCGTCCACCCCAGGCAACAGAATGTCGAGCAAGACGACGTCGTGTACGCCGGTCAATGCAAAATCCAGACCCGTCGCGCCGTCTTCGACGACGTCGACCGCGTGATGCTGGCGGCGCAGATCTTCGGCCAGTGGGTGGTGGATGCGCGGATCGTCTTCGAGAATCAAGATCCGCATCGCGTCAGGGCTTCGTAGGCGGATCGGCTTTCGCTGAGCCGGCGTCGACATAGACTCGAGTCCGTTCCAGCAGCAAACCGAAGAACGCGTCGCTCATCCCGTTGACGACGCGAATACGAGATATCTCGTACGGCGAAAACGGATCCCGTTGAAGGCGCGGATCGGTCGTAAAACCCAAGACCAGCCCGGCGCGCCGTTCGAGCAGAATCGTTTGCTCGTCGAAGGCGCCGCTCGGATAGGCGTAGGCGAGCACTGCGGAACGCAGACGCGTCCGCAGCGTCTGCACGCAGCGATCGATCTGATAGTTCTGTGCGGCAATGCTCAGCGAGGCGAGATCGGCGTGACTCACGCCATGGCACTCGATCGACATTCCGGCACGCGCCATCGTGTCTACGTCGGGCCATGTCAAATGGCGTGGAGTGCCGATGGATCCGACGTTAACGAAAAACGTGGCGCGGTCTCCGAATTGCCGAAGGATCGGAAACGCATAGCTGTACTGGTCGCTATAGCCGTCGTCGAAGGTGAGCAATACGGCATGGGGATCGGGCGCGTGATGCAGCGCGAGGTCGCGCACCAGATCGTCGATGCCGATTGTATGGAACCCCATCCGCTGGAGAGCGCGGAGTTCGTCGGCGAACTGAGCCGGGGACACGGTCAGCTTCTGCGAGATCCGATCGCTCGGCGCCGCGATATCGACGCGATGGTACATCACGATCGCGGGAAGCGCGAGCAGAACCGCAAGCAGCGTCTTCATTCTACTCGAAGCGGCGCCTCTTCGACTTCTTGTACGCCCGGGGTGTTCCGGGCGATGATGTAGAGCTCGTACCAGTGCCGCCGCGAGAGCGGCGGCAGCTCCAGCACGTGCGTGTGGAAACGGTAGACGCCGGGAGCGACGTGTGCGCTGTTTATCGAGAACGCGGCGGTTCGGACTTCGACCGAGGCGACGTTGGTGCTGACGACGATCTTTCCGTCGAACCACGAGCCCGGCTCGATCTTCAGCGTAGAGAACCAGATGCGCACGATGCGCGGTCGCTCGTTCGGGGTAGCCACCGGCGGCGATGGCCAAGCCTGCGGCTCTTTCGCGGATACGGTCAGATTCGGCGGAACCGCGACCGGTTTGGGCGAACAAGCAGTAAGCAACAAGGCACACGCCACGGCGGGCAGAGCCAAAAGGAAGCTGTGAAGAGGGTTTCTAGGCGAATCGCAGGATGAGCGCCGGTAGATGAACCTCGTGGATTTACTATCGCCCCGGACCGAGGCTGAGGCCCAGTTACCACGGCTCGAACTCGCGCTGGAACGTTCCGGCGTGCCGAGCCGCCTCGATTGGTTAATAACCTTATCGGGCCTCTGGATCATGACGGGCCTATTTATCGACGCCCACCAGCATCTCTTCTTGGCAGTCGAGTCATTCCTCAATCCGTGGCACGCGACGATGTACAGCGGCGCCGTATTCGCAGCCGCCGTCCTCGGCGTCACCATCTGGCGCAATCACAAGGCCGGTGCATCGTTCTGGAAGGCAGTTCCCGCGGGTTACGCCCAGAGCGTCTTCGGCGTCGCCGGATTGCTGCTCGGAGGCGCGCTCGATTTCGTCTGGCATGCGTTCTTCGGGTTCGAGCACCAGCTCGATCTGCTGATGAGCCCGCCGCACCTCTTCTTGTTATCGGGTCTCTTCTTCCTTATTACGGGACCGGTGCGGAGTGCTTTGCTTCGCCCGAACGCGGCGCGCCTTGTCGACCAGCTCCCAATGCTAATCTCGCTCGGACTCGCCTTCGAAATCATCCAGTTCGTCACCCAGTACGGTTTCTATCCCGAGGCGCTCATGCGCGACCATCCGCTATCGCAGAGCGCGTTCGCGCGCGAGCAGTTCGTGCTCTCCGTCTTTCTCTTCTACCGGCAGGCGCTCGAGATCTCGATCGTCATCTGGCAGAGCCTCCTCCTTGCCGCAGCGACGCTCTACCTCTGCGTCCGCAAACGGCTTCACTTCGGGGCGCTGATCGTTATCAGCGTCACGGTCAAGCTCTGGATCGGTGGCGAACTTTCGTCCGACCTCACGGAGTTGCTGCTCGTGGTGCTCGCATCGATCGCCGCCGGGTTCGCCGGCGACGTCATCGTCGCGCGGCTGCGTCCTTCGGCGCGCAACGCCAACGCCTTCAGACTGCTCGGCTTCGCCGTGCCCGCCGCGTACTTCGCGGCCTACTTCGTCTTCGCTATCCCGCTCTTCGGCGGAACGTGGTGGGACGCGAGCTTCCTCTTCGGCTCGATCGCCGAAGCGGGAATCGTGGGCCTCTGCGTCAGCCAACTCTTACTCGCGGGGTCGCAGTCTAGCGCGGCATGAAGCTTCATCCAAGCGCGTATTTCTTCGCGCTTGCGACCGTAGCCGTTCATCTTGCCTTCGCCCACCGCTTCGGATACTACCGCGACGAGCTCTACTTCATCGATTGCGCGAAGCATCTCGCGTGGGGTTACGTCGATCAGCCGCCGCTCGCGCCGTTCGTCACCTGGCTGACCGGACCGCTCGGTTACCCGGTCTGGGGGCTGCGCTTCTTTCCAGGCTTGATGGCCGGCGTCACCGTGCTCTTCGCATGCGCGATCGCGCGCGAGCTCGGCGGCCGCGCCTTCGCCCAGTTACTCACCGCCTTGGTCATCGTGTTCGACCCGGGCTTGATCGGCATCGCGTACGGGCTCTCGACGGAGTTTCTCTCGCCGGTAACCTGGACCGCGCTGATTTATCTGACGATCCGGCTGGTAAAAACGCAAAACCCGCGTTACTACATCTGGATCGCGCTGCTCGTTACCCTCGCGTTTTACGCAAAATACTCGATCGCCGGGTGCGCGCTCGCGCTCGCGATCGGTTTGCTCGCGAGCGGACACGGAAAGCTTCTACGATCGGCATGGCTCGGATATGGCGTAGCGTTGGCGGTCGTGCTCGTGCTTCCAAACGTGCTGTGGCAAGTCGCACACGGTCTGCCGATACTCGAAGTCGTTCATAACGATCAGCTCAACCGGCACGCGCTCGCCAATGGCATGGCCGACGAGTCTTCGGAACGGTGGCGCAACGCGCTCTACATGTTCGGCCTGCAGTTTGCATATCAGAATCCCGTCTTTGCGCCGAGCTGGATCTGGGGAT